>VGWZ01000023.1 GCA_016873595.1 Nitrospira sp. | reverse complement strand
ACACAATTGCATACATGCGGTTATCGCTCAATCATGGAGACAATGTAAGCTTCAGGAGGATTATCAATTGTCCACCAAGGGGAATAGGGGCATCGACCCTTTCGAAGATAGAGCATGAGGCAAAGAAGAAATCCCTATCGTTATTTGATGCCATGAAGGTAACCATACGCGCTGATAGTTTGGCCTCTCTGGTAAAAGATAAACTTAATGAATTTGCAAAGCTGATCGAAGGCTTCTCATCTGCAAAGTACAAATCTGCAGCAGAAATGTTAAAAGCGGTATTTGAAAAATCAGGATATGCAGAAACTCTGGATGAAGAAAGAGCGAAGAATGTTGCAGAGCTCATTTCATTTAGTGGGGGGAAGGACATTAAGGATTTTATCGATAAGGTGTCATTATTGACTACCATGGATGAGATTACAAGAGGGGATTATGTTTCACTCATGACATTGCACAGCGCAAAAGGCCTTGAATTTCCTGGTGTATTTATTATAGGAGTTGAAGAGGGAGTACTGCCACATTTTAAGGCCTTAGGGAGTAAAGATGAAATTGATGAAGAACGCAGGCTATTTTATGTAGGAATGACAAGGGCAAAAGATATACTCTGGCTCACCGGTGCGAGCAAGAGGAGATTATACTCAAAGTTACAAAACCAGGAACCATCGAGGTTTCTGAAAGATATTCCAAGGAATTGTTGCCAGTTGGTAGAAAAGGTAACACACCATTCAACGATAAAAATTACTCATATAAAAGTAAAGGTTGATTCTGAACGCTCTTTCAGCCTCTATGCAACAGGATGCAGGGTGAAGCATCCCACCTGGGGCGTTGGTGTGGTGCGTGACTGTTTTGGAGACGGAGATGATCTGAAGGTAACGGTCAACTTTCCAAATATCGGTTTAAAGAGACTTGCGGTGAAGTTTGCAAATCTGCAAAAGATGTAGTGAGAAACGCAGGATATTACGGGATGAAGATATTTAGAGATGAAATTGAACATATCGCACTATTGGCAAGGCTTTCTCTTTCTGTAGAAGAAAAGGAGTTATTTGGGTCACAGTTGAACAGTATTCTTGAGTACATGGAAAAACTGAAAGAGCTCGATACAAAAGATATCGAGCCAACATCCCATGTCCTGTCATTACTCAATGTCATGAGGGATGATGTTCCCGGATATTCAATTCCAAGAGAAGATGCTCTCATGAACGCACCTGACAGTACGGATAAATTCTACAGGGTGCCAAAGATAATAGAATAAGTTTAAGGGTACTTCTCATATTTTTCTTTTTTCTACGGTTTCTCATCCTTACAAGAAAGGCTGTTTTTGACTTTGTCAGGATTCAAAAAGGAGGGAAAATATGCACCCTCATGTGAAAATTTATACATTGAGTACCTGTAGCCATTGTAAAGCTACCAAGAAGTTACTGGACGAATGTGCAGTGAAGTATGAATTTACAGATGTGGATTTACTCGCTGGTGAGGAACAGCGTGCGATTCTTGAAGATGTGAAGAAATTAAACTCAAGATGTACGTTTCCCACGATTATCATAGGCGATTGTATTTTTAACCAATGGTAGGTGAGCCTCATCTCCGCATTATATTAAAACCCATTACAGTTCTTTACAAAGCAAGTAAGGTGACCGTCTGTGTAGAAAACAGAAAATCGTTTGTCCAGAAATGTGGCGAGACAGTCAGCAACACTGAAAATGACAAGGGATTTATTCCCGACAGACAGTTTGCGGGCAATAGCCTTGTAAAGCTCTTTTCCACTGTCAAGCGGTTTTGCCGGGCGGTAAATATACACGAAATCAGCGGATTCGATTGATACATTCACGATGTCATCATGAATCCATTCAATGTAGCCAGAACTGATTCCGAGTGCTTCTTGAAAAATTTTGCCAATACGGATCAATTCAGAAGAAAGCTCGATCTGGAGTGTTTTCAGGTGCGGGCAGATGCGTTGAAGCAACAGTCCCTGTAGTCCATTGCCAGCGCCAAGATCTGCAACTGTTGACTCAGGCCTGATAAATTTTTCTGCCATGATGAGAGGCGAGAGACCTCCGGGGTGGCATAGATAGGCATTTCTCTTTTTAAGAATTTCTTTTTCTGATGGAGAATACTGAGAGCCTGCGTTGTGTAACCGGATATAAAGAGTGAGCAGAGCATCTTCGATTGAGGACGGATCTCCCCCATCGATTGCTGACATGAAGTCCCTTACATACAAGTCAAGATCTGACATTTCTGATAGTACGGCACTGTGTGTTGCAAGTTCGAGGAGTGATTTCGCAATAATAGCCATCTGCATTTCTGAGAATCTGTTTTCCCATTGCGGGTGTACGGTCATGTCTAAATTATGCATCAGACCCCTTATCGCACTTAGGGCACATAGGCCTTTTTTCTGTGTTCACACGGCTGGAGTAAAAGTTGAAAATTGTATTGAAATGAGTACAGTAAAATTCATAAATGGGCATATCAAACCCTCTGTAATATAGGTGATTTCTTATTATTTATTATTATACATTTATCCATACATTTTCTTTCAAATTCTAAGAGAGGAGAAGGCGGAGAAGAAAATACAAAAACATTAGTGATCGTAACAAAAACCCTGTTCTTATTTTCTATGCTCTATTAAGTTTTTGAGGGCAGTTACTAACTTCTTTATTATCTGTTAAAATCCTTATATGGAAATTCCAAGAAGGATATTAGGAAAAACCGGAGTTGAGGTAACGATACTCGGCCTTGGTGGCGAAGGGATTCTGAGGACCTTTGACTATGATAAGGAAGCATATGCGTTAATCAACAGGGCATTTGATCTGGGAATCAATTATTTTGAATCTGCCCGTGCATATTCAGGAAGCGAGTCATATTATGGAAATGCCTTGAAAGAAAGGCGGAAAGAAATATTCCTTACCAGTAAATCTCATGCGAGGGATAAAAAGGGTGCCC
Organism: Nitrospira sp.; assembly: GCA_016873595.1. GTDB lineage: Bacteria > Nitrospirota > Thermodesulfovibrionia > Thermodesulfovibrionales > SM23-35 > VGWZ01. The sequence continues at coordinate 11,643 of VGWZ01000023.1, read as the reverse complement.
TTGAGCATCTACACGAGACTCTAAAAAATATGAAAACAGACCATCTCGATTTATGGCAGGTACATGACGTGAGGACAGAAGATGATATCGAGGAGATATTCGGACCAAAAGGTGCTCTTGAGGCATTCATTCAAGCAAAGAAAAAAGGCTTCACAAAATTTATTGGAGTTACTGGACATCACGATCCCATGATACTCAGAAGGTGTCTTGAGTTATTTGATTTTGATACCGTCCTTTTGCCAGTAAACCCTGCAGAACCTTCATATAACAGCTTTTTAGAAAAAGTCATCCCTTATGCACAAAAGAAAAGAGTGGGCATTATCGGGATGAAGGTTTATTTCAGAGGTCTTGCGAAAAGGCTTCCGTGGTTTGATACTATGGAACCTTTTTTCCATTTTGCACTTTCCCAGTCAATAACCACTGCAGTAATAGGGTGTGACAGCATCTCGCAACTTGTAGAAAATGTTCAGATTGCCTCACGGTTCAGTCCAATGTCGGTTGATATGATAAAGACGCTTATTAGAAATGTCACGCCGTTTGCCCGGCGACTCATGTACTACAAACCTTGATCTAAAGTGTTAAAGAATCATGTTTTCATTTTTTTATAAAAAAATAATGCTTATGTGAAGAATGATGACTTGACCTTACTATTTTTTTTCTTTAGCCTGTTTTAAAGCAGATAGTGAAATGTAAAAGGAGAAATCTGATTGACAATAGGGGAGATGTCTGATAGGATGACTTAACCTATAAATAGGTTTCAATGGCATCATGAAGATGCAAATATTCTATAGAATGGGGTAAAGATGAACAAGAAAACGATTGTAAAGAAGGTAAAAAAAGTTAAGAAGCAGGTTGCGAAGAAGGTGAAGAGTGTAAAGAAAGATGTTGCCAAGAAGGTAAAGGCTGTAAAGAAAAAGGTTGCCAAACAAGCAAAGGCTGTAAAAAAATTAGTTTAAAAAGATAATAATTCATTCTTAGAACGACCTCAAAGAAGAGATAGGTAGTCGCTTTACACCATTTATATCAAAATTAAAGACTTACCCCGACCTCTACTTATTATATGAAGTCTGCTCCTGCTGACTTTTTCGAAAACATGATTGATGACGTAAACAATGAAAACAGAGCACATATCAATTTATAAACCTGTTGAGGGGAAAACCTATTCTCTTTTCGGCAATACCCATAGTACAGATCACTATTACGAAACTGTTTCACAACTGGTAGATTTATGTTTGAAACAATATACTGATTCATTGGAACTCCTGTTGCAGATCCAAAAAGTAAGCCGTAAAAAGAAATTATCCAAAAAACTGCATGGAACAGGTGTGAATCATTCTCTTGTTTCTTTTCTAAAAGATGTTGTAAATCCCAGCCTTTTAGTGTATACAAAGGGTGTTACCCCTCACCTGCGTAATCTATCACTCTCTCGGAGACGGGACTGGACACTGAAGACCACAGAAGATCAGTATCATTTGTATATGCTCGAGATAGAGCTTGTCAACAGGATACATAAAGAAAAATTTAAAGTCTGTGAATACAAAATCGCTCTTCTGCCCTATTGCGTGCGTGAATTACAGAAACAGTGCCATGCGGTTATGGGAGATATTGAGCATATTTGCAAGGGTTGCACAGAAACATGTTTTATAAATCGTGCAACTGAATTATTAAAGGAATATCAGATCAGGCCCTATATCTGGATGACCATGGGTTATGAAGCAAAACTTAAGAAATTGAAGGCAGAACATAAACGTTTCGGAGTACTCGGCATCGCCTGTATCCCTGAATTGGCTAAGGGAATGCGGACATGCACGAAGATGGACATTCCAGTTGTAGGGATTCCACTGAATGCAAATCGCTGTGCACGCTGGATGGGTGATTTTTATGAGAACTCATTTAGTCTGGAACAGCTTGAAAACCTTGTGAGGTGATCTTGAGGCAGTGGATTTTATATTTTGATAAAGCCCTTATGAAAGGCAAATAGCTTAAGCTCACATGCATAATGCTTTTTACTGAACTGGTAGTGGCGATGCTTTCCAGTGTAATGTATAATAATGTCGTGCTGAAAAGGGGGCAAACATAGAAATCAAAATTACATTCCCTGGAGGGAAAAAAGTCAATGCAGAAATAAATGGAATGGTCATTAAGACTGACCAGCCAGTAAAATATGGCGGTGAAGGCTCTGCTCCGACTCCTTTTGACCACTTTCTTGCATCGATTGGCACCTGTGCCGGCATCTATGTCCTCAGCTTCTGTGAAGAGCGAAAAATTCCTGCTGAACATATTTCTCTCATCGAACGTCTTGAATATGAGAAAAGAGGAGACAAAGAGGTTCTCATAAAAATCATTCTTGAGGTTGTAGTGCCCCCGGAGTTCCCACAGAAATATCATAAGGCACTGATAAAAGTGGTTGATCAATGTGCTGTGAAAAAAACCATTTTGAACCCGCCTCAATTTGAGATAAGGACTGTAATACAGGGAAATTAAAAACTATTAACTTTTTTGTTGATGTCTTCTATTGCGAAGCTTGTTTGATATTATGCAGGCTGGAGAACCGTCTTTCCTGTAAGTTCATTCATAAGGGTATGAACAGAGACTATTTTATCAACCCTGTACGCGTTGCTCCCTACCGTATAGAGAGGTTCTTCCTCGTCAGGGTTATACCCTGACGAACTCAGTAGGCCGTTACAGATGCAGAAGTAATTTTCATTATTCTCTTTTGCAAGGCAGCGGGTAAATTTTCCTTCATCATCTTTAAAGAGCAAATAGCCCTTATTGCAGTGCGGTTTCCTCTTCCTCTGGAGCGCTGAGATAAACATGGGAGATTGCTTAATGACCCTGAAGGGCAAGCCACAGGGAGAAGCCGAATCCTGCGCAATGAGGATGTCTTCTTTCCTTGCATTTATCACAGCCTGCTTATATGCTGGCGTAGCGCTGCTTTCCTCTGTTGCAAGGAACCTCGTTCCCATCTGGACACCGTCAGCTCCCATCTTCAAGAATCTCGCTATATCTTCATGGGTATAAATCCCGCCTGCAACAATCACTGGGAAATCACCATGTTTTTGTGCAGCTTCTTTTACAGGGGGCAGAAGCTCCTCAAGCATGTTGGACTCGAGGTCTATCTGGTCAAACTTAAAACCCAGATGCCCGCCTGCAAGAGGACCCTCAAGTACCACTGCATCCGGCCTATACCCCAATTTTCCCCATTTCTTGCATATTATTTCGAGAGCCCTCGCTGAGGAAACGATAGGAATAAGGGCTGTATCCCCAGGGGGCTGAATAGCCGGGAGCATTGTTGGCAATCCCGCTCCTGAGATAATGGCATCAGCTTTTGCATCAATTGCTCCCCTTACCGAGTCATTATAGTCTTTTATGAGGGCAACCATTATGTTTATACCAGCAAAGCCGCCAGCAGCTTTTGCTAATGATATTTCTTCATACACTGCTTCATAGGTGTCAAACTTTCTGCCATTCCTCTTTGAAACGAGTCTGTCGAGACAGGCACTAGAGATGATTCCAATGCCTCCTTCCCCTGCAACGGCTTTTGCAAGGGGGTGGAGCGACACGCCGACGCCCATCCCTCCTTGAATGATAGGAACCCGTATTCTTTTTCCCTTAATAATGAGAGGCGGTAATACTGATTTAGTCTCTAATGTATTGAACGCCGTATTTTGTTTGATTTCATCTTCATGTTTTTTTTGTATTTCAATTGCATCCATATCTCGATCCCTCTTGCGTATTTCAGCCTTTGACATTTATTTTACCCATTGAGCAGACTAAATGAAAGCAGTAATCTTGTAATCTCTGCTTAATGAAAAATAATGAAGGAAATACTCAAAATAGGAAAGACCTTTTACAAAAAGGACAATCGGACAAAGACGTAACTGGTATCACGGAAGAGATCCAGAAGGCGTCAGTAAGGAACACTCTCATCAAAAGGTTTAACTTTTAATGTTAATCCTTTTACCTTTTGAATGTGAGCTTTGTCTCCCTTTGATAAAGGGGTATCACAAACAGCCCTCCACAATTCACCTTTGACAAAGACTTGTCCTTCTGTTTTATCCCACTGTTTTACTTCACCAACTTCTCCCACCAATCCGTTCACGCCTGAAACAGATTTTTTCTTACGGTTTCTTAAAGAGAAAATTAGAGGGAGAACCGCATGCTCAATTACCTCAAAGAGAACGAAGCCAATAATAATCGTTATTATTATGTCTTTTATTTCCATAATAAGTCGGTTATCAACAAAAGTTTTTAGATAGTTGCATAATTCCTACATTGTATATTAATTTTTCCATCAGTATCGTTGAGAGCAGGGTTTCTGCTTTTGCGCCATGCGAAAGAGTATCAGCATACATTATAATTGTCAATATGCAAAGTCTTATCGTAAAAGATGGTTTTCTTTGTCAATAAATAGAACTGTCTCCTTTTTCTTACATGCAGTAGAATATAAGGAAAATTGTGCTATCTCGACAGGAAAGGAAGAAAGATGTTTTTAAAAGTGGGACATCGTGGAGCAAAGGCGTATGAAATTGAAAACACTCTGGAAAGTTATAAAAAGGCTATTGAATTGGGAGCAAATGCTATTGAACTGGATGTGCGGAAATCACATGACGGGGAATTAATCGTAATTCATGATGATAATTTAAAAAGAGTTTTTGGCAAAGATATTCCGGTAAACCAAACGACATTAAAAGAATTAAAACAATTGACCGGAGATAAAATTCCCACTCTTGAGCAGGCTTTACAATTTTTAGACAAGAAAGTCGAAAGAATTCTGGTCGAATTAAAAGAGGTCAGTTACGAAAAAATGGCTTTAGAAGTTATAAAAAAAGAAGATTTAAATGAACGGGTAATTATTGTTTCCTTTCACGAACCAGCACTTTTGAATGTGAGAGAATTAGACGACAAAATTGAAACCGGCTTAATTTACGCAAAGCATAAAAACCCAATCGATACCGCACTAAAATTAAAGGCCCAGTATCTCGTTCCTTTATATAAATTGACTCATATGAAAAATATAGAAGATGCACATAAAAATAATCTCAAGGTAATTGTCTGGACAATAAATACAAAACATGAAGCGAAACAATATAGAGACAAAGGCGTTGATGGAATTGCAAGTGATAAACCGGATATTCTTTAAAATAGGCGCATATTATCCTCTTTTTCTATTATAGACACTTCCTACATATTATCTGCTATGGAGGAAATAATAGGATGTTTTTTCTTATATAAGGCAGGCCCAATAAGAGCCCCTATGCCAATAAGTGGCATTGCATGTTTCAAATATCTCTTTATTTCCATTCCCATCTCATTGCCCCATGCTATGCTCTCAGAAGAAAGACAAAAGACTAAGATCAAGAATGATATAAACAAATATTTTCTTAATAGCGGTAATGACATCTGTCCCTTTATTGTACTCCTGGGATGCCGAAGGGAGTTTGAGCGAATAAAAAGGAGCTTGAAATTGTGAAATGTGTAGTCCTGACCCTTTTCTTAGGTATTTTCTCTTTTACTTAATGACTCATAGCTCGTTGCTTTGCACTCATTGCTCCAGAAAGTTACGGAATTAGTGAATTCGTACAACCGTTCCTTTATTTACTTTTGATTCAGAAAAAAAGGGTTAAAGAAGACTTTCTTATCGGTTTATATTTGATGAAAATCGGTCTCAATTTCTCCCGTATCATAATTGTAAAAACCCATTTTGCTTTCTCCGGGTATCTCCAACTGAATCTCCTCTTCACCTGTGCCCGTATCCCGTTGCCTCTCATGATCCTGGCCACCCGGTTCTTCCCACACAGAACCCCCTGCTCGTTCAGCTCATCCGTTATCAGCGGACTCCCATAAACACTTCTATTTTTTCTGTGAATTTCCCGGATATGCTCCAGAAGCTGCTCATTCGCTTTCTGATTTCCTATTATATCTATTGACAATTTTCCCTTGTTTAATTTAGAGTCAAATGTTTTTTGAAATTTCCTCTTTTGCATCGCCCTGTTTATCATGGCTTTGTTCATCAAACAAGAGAACACACAGTGTTGAAGTTATGTGCTGAGAGAATGTAATCGGGAAATTTCTGACATTTATTGAAAGAACTTTGAAATAGGAAAGGAGGGAGTATCATGGTAGAAAAAAGTAAGTCAAAGACCGATGTTGCTGCAAGAGCGGAATCAAAGAACAGGATACTGAACTGCCGTTATTGTGGAAACAAGGTCGAGGTTGTCATGGCCATTTCACCATCAGGGAAGAAAAGAGTGAGACGTATATGCTGCGAAGGCTAATCTGCCGTCTCCTGCGACAATGCAAAGTCTTTTGTCGCAGGAGACATTTAGCCAATATGCAACCTTTTCTCAAATTTCCAGGCAAAACACTCTAATTTTAACTAATCCCGTATCTCACCTCTTATTTATGCCACCGCCAATGATGATAAGGACTATGATAAGGATACCACCCATGATAGGTATAAGGATAATCATGATGATACCTGATGTATGAATAGGAGAGCGAAAAAGAGAACGGGAAATAGGGATAAGGGTACCAGTAATAATACGGGTAATCGTATGGGTAATAGTATGAATATGTACGAGGATAATAGTAATCATACGTGTCCATATACCGTGATGCAGACCCAGCATTCCAATAGTCGTAGTAAGAAGGTGGATAGCACCCGATAACCATTATGAGCAATAATAAAAACACTACTATCTTAAACATCTTCTATCACATCCTTTCCTTCTTGATCCCTCTTTTTAATTTTACAACATATTCAGCGAGTGCCTTAGGATTATAAAGGTAAAATCTTTTCATAACTTTTCTCAGTTTGAGGGGCTATTCTATCCCTTAAGATTAATGTTATCAAAGGGCATGGTTCAAGTCAATGGAGCTGCTCTAAAGGGTTAGGACATCAGCTTCACGTTCTCCTATCCCAGGTTGAGGGATGCGTTGAAAGAAGTCTTCTCTCGATAATTAATAGAAATAAGAGACGAAGAGATTAGAGATTAGGTTCTTTGGGTCGGAAGGTTCTCAACCTTGCAATTTCTTCCTGATATCCGTAAATATGAGCGCCAGCGCTGTATATATACATATGGCCATTCTTGAGACCTGTTTCTCCTGCAATAAATTGTTTGAGGAGCTCTATACCTCCAAGGTTCGTAGGGAAACCTGCCCAGAGGTCCCATGAACGGAAATAACAGCTTACCGTAAGCATCAATTCATCACTTGTAGGAAGAACCTTAAAATCTAAAAGTCGCAGACAGGGAGGATCGAGTTTGCCGTCATTTCCAAAACACGTATCATGGTCTTCAGGAGACCCTACTTCAATGATAGCCTGGTTTGTGAGAGGAGTTTCCTTGAGCATATCTATTACTCGCTCAAGCTGGGTGCCACCTTTTGGCATTGGATGGTGTATCCTGCTCGAATACTTGTAGGTTTCATTTTCAGACAGATGAGGGTCCATTAAATAATTCGCAAAGTAGTCTTCAATATATTCCATAGTAGTAGGAGCAGGGATACCTAATTCTAAGGGTATAACAGGAATCATATCCATGCCTGGATACTCAATATACACCGCTATGCTTGGATATTGAAGCCTGTACTGCTCTTTTTCAAATGAACCTTTTTGAATTTTCTGTACATAAGAGTGATCAAAAATATTGTAAATGAGCTGGAACCATGCATCAGATATTGTTTTGGCATGTAAACAAAAAAATGGAAGCATACTCATTCCCTCTCTTTAAAAGATTGTGTGAATATTGTAACATCTCAATCAAAGGTATGAAAATAGCATGAAGATAGAAATTAAGGTTAAGAGGTTTGTTGTGGTAAAGATTACAGATTTGGCAATAATAAGTGTTTCTTTACCACCATCATCATACCTTACAGGATTAAACCTGAACATGCAAAGGCTGGAGAGGAAGTAGAAATGATATGTGATATAATCAATAAGAGTGTTCAGTAATTTTAATCTACCCGAAGGTTCAAACAGGCAGGTGAGAGGGATGATTCTCAAGGCACTTACTGCTACGACAGATGCCTCTGAAAAAGAACTAATCCAGACACTTTATATTAGTGCAGAGCAAATCCGAAAGAATCTTATTCAGCTGGAAAAAGAGGGATTTATTAAAAGGACAGGAAAACGATTTTCAATTATGTAATGTATTTAAGATTTAACAGAAAATATCATCTACTTGAATTTGTTTTATAGTAGGATGCATAATTAAATAATAAGGAGTGCAGGATTTTATATGTTAAGGTGCATACTCAGGGCAAAGATACAAATCGCAACGGTTACAGAGTCTAACCTGTCATATGAGGGAAGCATTACCATTGATGAGGTAATACTCAAAAAGGCAGGAATACTTCCCTATGAACAGGTAATGATAAGTAATCTTAATAATGGGGAGCGTTTTGAAACCTATGTGATACCAGGCAAGAAAAGTTTAGGCGAAATCTGCCTTAACGGTCCCACTGCAAGGAAGGGTATCGTGGGAGATAAAATTATAATCTTCTCTTACAGCTATCTTGAAGATAGCAAAATAAAGAAGTTCAAACCAAGAATAGTCCTTCTCGACTCAAATAATAAAATCCTCGGCGTTAAATAACCTTTTTTAGTATTTCAACCTGCCCTTAAGATTGGCGACTATCTTAGATTCAGGTCTCTACATAAAATCATGACTTAACAATTTAAAATACTTATCAATCCATAAATAAATTTAAATAAATTTAAATTGACATGTAGATAAATTAATATTACATTTGAATGTATTTTAAACCACCGAAAGGGTAACCCCCGAGTAATCGGGTGACACAAAGCCACCTGTCTTCCGAAAGCTTTCGGGAGACAGAGGGGTTGTCGAAGTGGTTGATGACTCATAGAGCAGAGGGTAATTTTCAAAGCCCACCTTTTCGGAGGTGGGCTTTTTTATTTGGTAAAGTTTATTTTTAGGCTTTCAGAACATTCGCAATAAAAGGAGGGCTATGCTCATGAGGTATATTGTTAAATCACTCTTTATATTCTTTTTACTCTTCTTTAGTTTTTTCTTTTTAAAAAATATTGGTTTTTCTACAGGCACCACCCCAGTCATACCTCTTGAGGCAAATCCTTATGGCATAGCAGTAAATCCGATCACTGATATTGCTGTAGTTGCAAATGAGAAGTCTGATTCGGTATCAATTGTAGACCTCAGTACCCAGAAAGTCCTTTCGACAATCCCTGTTGGTAAAGCACCAAGAGGAGTTTTTATAGATAAAGAAACGAATATTGCCCTTGTGAGTAACAGCAAGAATGACACGGTATCAGTAATAGACCTGAATACCTTTTCGGTTATCAAGACAATTCCTGTGGGCAAAGAACCAGAGGGGATAGCCATAAATCCTCTGACCCATAAAGCCCTTGTCACCAACCATAAAGATGACACGGTCTCTGTTCTTGATCTGGTGAATTTTAACGTGATAAAAACTATCTCTGTAGGAAGAGAGCCAATTGATGTAGCAATAGACCCTGACCCTGAATCAAGTACAGGGCTTGCACTGGTGGTGAATGAAAAGGACTACACAGTCTCAATCATTGACCTGGACACCTATAAGGTTACTCAAACCATTCAAGCAGGAAAGAAACCTCATGCAATTGACATAAATCCAGAGACCCATCTCGCAGCAGTAGTAAATGTAAAAGACAACTCAATAACAGTTATAAATCTTCAGACTTTACAGACAAATGCCATCCCTGTTGGAAAGCATCCAATAGATGTAGCTATCAATCCTCTTGACAACCGTGCCCTTGTCATCTGCGATGAAGACAGGAGTCTTCTCCTCATAGACCTTGAGACAAAAACGATCATCAAAACATACTCCTTAGACAAACTTCCCAGAGGGGTAGCAGTAAATAATTTTACCAATATAGCAGGAGTAGTTGACGAAAAGACAGATAGTCTCACACTTATTCAGCTTCCAAATCCTGTTCCTGAGATATTATCAATCACACCCAATGATACTCTGAGAGGAAGCAATGAGATTACGATAAATATCGAAGGCAATAGATTCGTAAAGAGTTCAACTTCTTCGATTCGACTGCCGACTGCAGACTATGGACTTTCGACTGTCTTTGTGGACAACCATCATATTCAGGCAACTATTTCAAAGGACATGCTTTTAAAGGCAGGTGTTTTCTCTTTAACCATAGCAAATCCCCAACCTGATGGAGGGATATCAAATAGCATAAGTTTGACAGTAAACAATCCTATACCTTCAATTACAGCCCTTGAACCTGCAGAGGCAATGGCAGGGACACAGAGCCTTATCCTTAACATCTATGGCACAGGATTCTTTGATGATACAACAGTTTACTTTGGTGGAGCAAAGAAACCAACAACTTACATAAGTAACACAAAGCTACAAATAGGGCTAATTTCAGAAGACCTGAAAATACCCGGCCAGTATGAGATAATGGCTCATAACCTCTCTCCCGGTGGAGGGAATTCAAACAAAGTCATCTTTACCGTAAAGAATCCTCTGGAGATAACGATAACATCACCATTAAATGGTACAACTATCAATAGAGCAAAGGTAATGGTGAGAGGATCTTTTAAATCTGGCACTCAGGATATTGGCATAACCGTAAATAGTATCCTTGCAGACGTCGTCCCCGAAGTCAGTAATCGGGGAGCCAGTAATGAATGGGTAGCCAACAATGTGCCATTGACGGTAGGCACAAATACAATCACTGCAACTTTAAAAGACGGCTCTGACAGTACAGCAACTACATCAATCACGATAAATACAGCAGAAACATCCCAGCCAGTAGAACTTTCAGCAAACATCACAAGTGGAATAGCTCCACTTCAAGTATATTTCTCAATCTCAACCTCATTCAGCCCATCCTCATATCAGATTGATTTTGAAGGAGATGGAAATGTTGACTATATGGGTCCAACCTTTGATAACATACGCCATACCTATCCATCAACAGGTATATTTTATCCAACAGTAAAGGTAATAGATGATCAAGGAAATATTTATACAGACACAATAGCAATAACAGTGATGAATAAGGCAGAGATAGATGCCTTGCTTAAAAGCAAGTGGGAAGGGATGAAGGCAGCAATGATAAATAAAAATATTGAAAAATTAGTAGCTTATTTTCTCAGTACGTCACAAGAAAGGTATCGCTATATATTCACAAACCTTTTGAGTTCACTCTCAGATATCGCAGCTAATATGAAAGCCATTGAAATGATTTATTTAGAAGACAGGGTAGCAGAATACAGGATAAAGAGGCTTGAGGATGTAGGAGAGGTAACTTACTACATTTACTTTGTGCTTGATGAGAATGGATTATGGAAAATACAACAATTTTGATGTCTAACAACATGAAAATAAAAATTTGGTTTTTATTAGTACTATTATTTCCTTTGCTTTTTCTTGCTAATTTGGAATGAACCCCTTCGTTTAGACACAAAGGACCTCTGAGGTTAGCAGGGTCTGTCGATTTCTGTTAATACTTCTTGCCACCAATACTTCATATTCATTCGGTGGACAATATCCCAATGCTGAATGTAACCTTTTCTCATTGTACACTTCTTCAATAAAATATGGGATACGGTTCTTCACATCCTCAAAGGTCTTATAGTCCCATAGATATACCTCCTC
>VGWZ01000022.1 GCA_016873595.1 Nitrospira sp. | reverse complement strand
AAAAACAACTTTTGGGTGGATTTCGAAAAAATCGACTTCACCAAATGTCCTACAATCGATTTTCTCGGCCTAACCCATATCTACCTATTACCTAATTTTTACCTTGACACCCTTATAGGATGTCTTAAAATAAGCATATTTGATATAACACGAAAGAACCTAACGCTACTCTATTATCATAGAGCGAGCGAAGCCAAAAAACCTATCAAGTGACTTACAAGGCCATGAGAATCATCACCATCTGGCGGCCTTCCATCTTCGGCTGTAATTCCACTTTTGCGATATCTTTCAGTTCCAACGCTAACCTGTTCAGAACCTTCTCCCCCAGTTCCTGGCGATTCAATTCTCGCCCTCTAAAACGGATTGTCACTTTAACCTTGTACCCATGCCCGATAAACTTCCGCGCATTAAGCTTCTTGAACTCGTAATCATGAGCGCCAATCAACGGGCTCATTCTGATTTCTTTGAGGGTTAGCGTCGCCTGTTTTTTTCTTGACTTCTGAAGTTTCTTGCCCTTATTGAACTTGAACTTCTGGTAGTCCATGATCTTACAGACCGGTGGATCGGCATCGGGGTTGATTTCTACAAGATCCAGATCTCGTTCCCCAGCCAACTTCAGTGCCGACTCAATATCCATGATGCCGATTTGCCCTTCATCGGCAACAACCCGTATTTGTTTGGCTTTAATCAGCAGGATCTGTTTGTTTACACGAGTTCGATCGACAACCCTACTGGGCACTACTTGTCTTCGATTAGTTATTGCTTGTTTCTCCTTTTTTACTCGGTATTATTTGCAGGTCAGCGCCCCGAACATCCCATGCAACAGTCCCTTAAGGCAACAATATCCGCAGGAGTATCAGATGTTAACGGGAAAAGATTATGAATTAAAATCAATTTTATAATCTTATCGAGATTTTCTGTATTTCTGAGCCTTCACCCTTTTTTTGAGTGCCTCTGCGCGTTTTCGTTTTTCTTTTAATGGCTTTTTCTATATCATTGCCGACTACTTTTATCCCTATAATAATTTATCTCCTCCCTCTTCTATACCCTGATTCCCTTCCTTGTCCAAAACCGCCCAAGCCGCCGCCGAAACCTCCCCTTTCCCTTTGCTGCTGGGGTCTTGCCTCATTAACGATCAAAGTACGTTCCATAAATATTTTGCCGTTTAATTGTTCTATAGCTTTTTTAGCATCCTCTTCGGATGACATTTCAATAAAGCCAAAACCCTTAGAACGCCCTGTGTCCCTATCGGTTATTATCTTAGCCGATTCAACCTCTCCAATACTTGAGAAAAGATCTCGGAGAGATTCCTCTGTTGCATTGAAAGAGATACTTCCTACATACAGTTTCTTACCCATAATTTAACCTCACTTGATAAAATAAAAAGTCCCAAAGCCCTTAAAGCTTTGAGGCTTTTCTAACTTTAAAGTTAGTATATAATACCATATTATCATAGTTTTAAACTAAAAAGAAAATAAATGTGTCTGATCCAACACCTTTTTTGTTCTTTTTATACATTATCTTACGTGTCTGTAATATCAAAATTCATAAATCAGATAAAAATAGGCTGGGTATAGCATTTGAGCGGCTTTGAATTCTGTCTCCGACAGAATTCACCTCTGAGTCCCAATCAGATCGGGACGAGTCCGCCTAAGGCGGAGAGCGAAAATGCTATGCCTTGCCTGTATTTCATAACTTCCTCTTGTCTATAGCCCTTTTTGCCTTCCCCTCAAACCGTTCAAGAGTTCGTTTCTCTACTGGTTTTACCTCAACAGAGATACCAAGCTCCGAGGAAAGTCTTGTCTTGATTAAATCAATAAAATCTTTCTGTTTCTTCACCTGATCAAAAAATATAGACTCAGAAACTTCAACAAGGACTGTTAATTCGTCAATTGCACCTTTCCTGTCCACAATTATCTGATAATGAGGCTCTGTTCCTTCAATCTCGAATAACACTGCTTCAACCTGAGAGGGAAAAACATTCATCCCTTTTATTTTGATCATATCATCTGTCCGGCCCATAACCTTGTTCATTCTGACAAATGTCCTCCTACAGGGGCAGGGTTCGGTTCTCAAACTTGTCAAATCCCTTGTCCTGAATCGTATCACTGGAAATGCTTCTTTGGTAAGTGTTGTAATCACCAGTTCACCTGTTTCCCCTGCTGAAAGAGGTTCAAGGGTTTCTGGATCAACTACTTCAACCAGAAAATGATCTTCATTAATGTGAAGGCCTTTTCGCTCAAGACACTCTCCTGCAACTCCTGGACCCATCACTTCACTCAGACCATAATTATCTGTTGCAATGATCTTCAGCTTTTCCTCTAATTCCTGCCGCATCGCCTCTGACCATGGCTCTGCGCCAAAAAGCCCATATTTTAAGGATAGGGAGTTCACATTAATACCCGTTTCGATGAGTGTATCAGCTATTGAAAGTGCATAACTCGGTGTACACATAAGTGCAGTCGTCTTAAAATCCTGCATTATTTTCACCTGTCGTCTGGTATTACCTCCTGAGATGGGTATTACCGAAGCTCCTAAACGTTCGGCACCATAATGTAATCCCAATGCTCCGGTAAAAAGTCCATAATCAAAGGCAATCTGAACAATATCGTTTTGAGTCACACCTCCTGCCATAAGAATTCTTGCTACAAGATGTGACCAATTCTTTATATCATTTCGTGTATAGCCAACTGCAGTGGGCATTCCTGTTGTACCGGAAGAGGCTTGAACCCTGACGACCTCGCGCAAAGGAACAGCAAACATACCATAGGGATAGCTCATCCTTAAATCATCTTTTGAGGTAAAGGGGAGTTTACTCAAGTCTTCAAGCGAGCGAAAATCATCAGGATCAATTCCTATTTCATCAAACTTCTTCCTGTAAAAAGGAACGTTCATGTAAACTCTGAACAACGTGGATTGAAGTCTCTCAAGCTGCAACTGCTTAAGCGCATCTCTATTGATACATTCTTTTTCACCTTCCCAGTACATAAACTTCCTCCATTTTATTTAAAAATCAAATTGTGTAATCAACATCCCTACCTAAATAGGCCCTCTGGACATCTCTATTTAAAAGGAGGTCTTCTGCAGGACCCTGAAGTATTATTCTCCCTGTTTCAAGAACGTATCCAGTATTTGCGATCCTCAGAGCACTCCTTGCATTCTGTTCAACGAGAAGTACGGTGAGACCATAGGTATCTCTTAGTTCAACGATATACCTGAATATCTCTTTGACGACGGTTGGGGCAAGACCCATACTTGGCTCATCAAGCAAAAGAAACTGTGGCCTTGACATCAATGCACGGCCAATAGCAAGCATTTGCTGCTCTCCACCAGAAAGGGTTCCCGCGAGTTGCTTTCTCCGTTTCTCCAAAATAGGGAAAATAGAGTAAATCCTTTCCATATCATCCTTAATTTCTGAACGATTCTTCAGAGAATACCAGTTATAGGAGCCGAGCAACAGGTTGTCCTCAACGCTTAATGGTTTAAAAACGAGGCGACCTTCCGGGACATGTGAGATTCCCTTTTTCACTATTGTATCCGGGCTCTGTCTGGAAATATCGAGACCGTCGAATACCAAACTCCCATTGCTCGACCTGATAAGGCCTGATATAGTTCGTAAGAGTGTTGTCTTACCTGCTCCGTTACCCCCTATAAGGGCGACAATCTCTCCTTTATTGACATGGAGAGAGACCCTCTTGATGGCATGTATCTTCCCGTAATGGACATCTACATTTTTAAGTATGAGCATTATATCCTCTCTGAATCTCTTCTTCCTCTCCGAGATATGCAACGATCACTTCTCTATTTTTTTGTACTTCAAGAGGAGTACCCTCTGCGATTACCTCACCGAAGTTAAGAACAGTTATCGAGTCACTTATCCTCATCACAAGCTCCATATCATGTTCAACAAGAACAATGGTTATTCTTAACTCTTTTCTTATTTTCCTGATTATCTCTCCGAGATTACGTGTTTCCCTTATATTTAATCCTGCAGCAGGTTCGTCCAGAAGGAGGAGCCGTGGCTCTGTGGCCAGGGCTCTTCCAATTTCCAAAATTCTTTGTTCACCGATGGGAAGATTGGAGGCAAGCTCATCGTTCCTTTGAGCAAGATTGATATACTCCAGAATTTCTTCACTTTTACGCTGTATTTCTTTCTCTTCTTTCATTACATAGGGCATTTTAAGTCCCGAAGAAAAGAATCCAGCTTTGGTTTTCACATATCTGCCCACCATGATATTTTCAAGAACAGTCATATTCCCGAATAATTCAACATGCTGAAAGGTTCGTGAAATACCTTTTCTCGCAATCTTTGTTGAAGGCAGGTTACTTATATTTCTGCCTAAAAAAAAGACCTCACCTTTATCAGGCTGATAGATACCGCTTATAATATTGAGAAGGGTTGTTTTCCCTGCACCATTCGGCCCTATGAGTGCTTTAATATCCCCTTCTTTCACATCAACACTGATATGTCTCAGTGCCATAAGTCCCCCAAAACTTTTCCATATTCCCTTAATGTTTAACAACTGCCAATCCTCTCAATTTCTTTATTTTTTCGACCAAAATTGGAACTAAACCCTTTCTAAAAAACATAAGGGATAACGTCAAAATTAAACCATACACTAATACATCGAACTCTTCAAATCTTCTCAAGAGCTCGGGGAGCACAGTTATCACCACAGCACCAATGATTGCACCCCACAAATTAGTAATTCCTCCCACAATCACCATCATTAACACTAAGATTGAGTAAAATAATGAAAAACTGCTTGGACTGATAAATGTTATATAATGTGCATAAAGACCACCGGCCAGAGAGGCATATACAGCACTGAGGATAAAAACTTTTATCTTGAGTTCAACGACATCCAGACCCATTGCATTACTTGCTAACTCACTATCGTGGATAGCCCTCAATGCCCTTCCAGTCCTTGAATGAATGAGATTTAAGGAGAAGATCATTACCACAGCGACAAGCCCCCAGATCAGGTAAAAATAGCCTGTCGTAGAAGTTATTGTGTATCCCAATAAACTAAAGTGAGGAATATCTCCAAAACCCGATGGTCCACCCGGACCCCACTCATTAAGTATGATATAGATAATTTCGCCAAAACCAAGAGTTGCTACTGCCAAGTAGTGCCCTTTTAACCGGAGGGCAGGAACCGCTAATATCACTGCTACCATAGCTGCAACAACCATTGCTAAGATTAAGCTGACAACTACAGGAAGACCAAAATGCAGGCTTAAAACAGCTGAGACATAGGCGCCGATCCCATAAAATCCTGCCTGGCCTAAAGAAATCTGGCCAGCATATCCCATGAGTATACATAACCCTATTGCGACGAGGGCATTTATCCCAGCAAAAACTCCTACAGTCATTATATAGGTACTTCCAGAGAGGACAGGCAATAAGCCGATGAGAAAGATAAAAATAAAAAAAACTAATGAATCCCCTTTTTTCATATATTAAAATTTTCGCAGCTGGAGCATCGTCTTACTGACAAATATTCCGGCAGGTTTAAAAAAGAGTATTAACAAGAGAATGACCAATGCAACCGCATCCTTCAAACCTGAATGGATGTATCCTGCAGTCATGGATTCGAGAATGCCGATAATAAATCCACCGATTACTGCACCTCTATTGCTCCCGAGACCCCCCATTATTGCGGCACAAAACCCTTTTACTGCAAGCATAGGACCTTTATCATATTCCATGAGGGAAATAGGAGTTATCGCCATACCTCCAATTGCACCGACTACAGCACTCAATATAAAAGATAACATGACCATCCTGGACACATTAATTCCAACCAATTTAGCTGCTGTAGGATTTACTGCACAGGCGAGCATCGCTTTCCCGACGATTGTTTTGTTAAAAAATAAAAACAATAAAATGATACAGAGACCGGTAATACCTATAACCCACAATGTCTGTTGCTGAATAATCGCCCCGTAAATGCTCAATGGTTCTCCCTCTGTAAAGGGAGGATATACGTAAGGATCCTTACCAAAATTGAACATTAAAATCCCTCGTAACACGATTGAAACTGCTATGGTAATCATTATCATCAATAACAGATCTGCATTTTTTAAAGGCTTTATCGTCAGTCTCTCCATTAAGAGACCAATGAGACCTGCTGAGAGAATAGTGAGCACTGCTGATAAAAGAAACGGGAGTTTGAGTGATTCAGTAAAGAACCACATCAAAAGTCCACCAATCACCACAAATTCACCCTGGGCGAGATTTATGATAGAGGTAGCATTATATATAATGTTAAAGCCTATGCCAACCAGGGCATAAACAGATCCAACAGTAAGACCAGAAAAAAGGAATTGTAAAAAGACTGTAAGCAAATTGTGATATTTCCTGAAGAGAATTGAGGGGATGTTATCCCCTCAATCTTTCACTCCATTTATTTTAAGATTTCCCAATCTCCGTTGTTAACTACAACCATCTCAAAGGCATCTTTGTCTAACCCGCAGTGGTCACCCGGTGACATATTAAAGATACCACCCGTCCCAGGCCATTTCTGGATTTTAGTCTCTAAATAATCTCTGATCATCTTTTTATCAGGACCTGCTTTTTTAAGTGCTTCTGCTACCATCATAATAGAATCATATGCATGTCCACCAAAAGTGCCTGGCTCGCTTTTATATCTTGCCTCATAATCCTGTGTATATTTCTTCAACAGAGCTTTCTGAGGGTGCTTGTCAGGGATTTTATCCCAGACAACCAATCTTCCAAGTGGTGCGATGACACCTTCAGCAGCCTTCCCTGCCAGCTCTATGTTTTTCTTGCTTCCCCAGCCATGACTTTGATAGAGGGGGATTCCCATTTTGAGCGCCTGCCAGTTCTTAGTCACAATTACCTGACCAGGTCCCACTGACCAGTTAATCACTGCCTGAGCACCTGATGCCTTAATTTTGGTGAGCTGTGTCGTCATATCTGAATCTTTTGGTCCATATCTTTCATCCGAAACAATAGTAATACCATACTTAGGTGCCATCTCATGAAGTGCCTTTTTCCCCGCATCCCCGAAGCCTGTAGATATAGTGATAATTCCTACCTTGTCAATGCCCTTGTTTTTCATGTAAGTGTAGATTGCCTCCACTGCGCTGAGGTCATACTGAGGAGTTTTAAATATCCAGTATCTTTCTTTAACCGGCTGGGTTATCGGAGCTCCCGCAGCACAAGAAATAAGAGGTGTCTTGGCGTTATTCATAATAGGGACAAGAGCCATTGATTCTCCAGTAGTAGACGGGCCTATAATGACCAGTACATTATCCTTCTCAAGAAGTTTTTTGGCAGAGAGAACAGCCTGTGTTTCATCACTTTTTGTATCTTCAATAATAATCTCCAGGGGATGTCCGTTTATCCCTCCGTCCTTATTAATCTGCTCCTGAAGCATTATTGCAGTATTTTTTTCAGGTTCGCCTAAAAAAGAAGCAGCGCCGGTTACTGCGAAAAGTGCCCCAATTTTGTAAGGCTCCTTTGCATAGGCATTCACGAACATGAGAAAAATAGACAGTACCACTACACATACCACTAAAAAATTTTTCCTCACTTTCTTCATCATCTCCTCCTTTAATTGAACTATTCAGGGATTATTTTTATCTCTCCCCTATTTTAAGAAACTTTCTCACTCTAACTATTCCAAATTACTAATGAGTTCTCTGGTACTGCCTCATGTATTGTCATTCCTGCCCCGGTTTTCACCGGGATAAACTCCAGCAGGAATCCAGCAAACATACTAGATTCCGTGTCAAGCACGGAATGACTACTGTGGCTTTACTTATAAACTCCTTAGTATATGGACTCATTGACATCATTTACAGCGCATAGAGTTCTTCGCCTTCCAGAGTCTTTACTCCTGCTTTCTGTAATATATCAATTGCTTTCTCAAACTCATCAAAACGAAATATGACAATAGCATTCTGTCCACTTTTCTGAACAAATGCATACATATACTCCACATTAATTCCTTCATCTTTTATCGTGTCCAGGATTGTTGCGAGCCCCCCCGGCCTATCTGGAACTTCTATCGCTACAACTCTCGTTTTTTCAACAGTGAAACCATTATCCCTCAGAACCTGTCGTGCCTTCTCTGTATCATTAACGATGAGTCTCAATATCCCAAAGTCAGCTGTATCAGCAAGAGAAAGAGCTCTTATATTTATTCCTGCTTCAGACAGAACACCTGTTACCTCAGCAAGTCTCCCTGACTTATTCTCAAGGAATATAGATATCTGTTCAACGTTCATACTTCATCCCATAAGATTCTCTGATAATCCTTAATGCGACTCAATCATTATCTCATTAAAATATGGACATAAAAGATTATCACAATTTACACCAATAAAACAACATATAGCTCTCTATCACAACTAAAAAGGTTTTTTTTCTCTATTGGTTGCAGTAAATCCTGAATCCATGATAAAATTGCTGAATTTTTATACGTATACGTGGTCTGAAATAATTTGATAGTGTCATACATATTAGTTTTTCAATAAATTGGATGGTTGTGACAAAATCATAAAAAATAGTTAAGGCAGGTAAAAGATGGGAATTACAAGTGTGCTTTTTTCTGGCGTGGGAGGGCAGGGAATTATCCTTGCGAGTAAAATTTTAGCTCAGTCTGCCTTTGCTGCTGGACACATGGTAAAAGAAAGCGAACTGCACGGCATGGCTCAAAGAGGAGGGAGTGTGACAAGCCATGTGCGGTTCGGGGAAGAAGTTTATTCTCCTTTAATACACAAAGGAAAAGCTGATTTTTTAGTTGCGCTGGAAGAGCTGGAAGGGTTGCGGTACGCCTATTATCTCAAACCAAATGGAAGAGTAATACTCAATCAGAGAAGGATAATGCCTTCCTCTATTAATCCAGATTCTGTCCCGTATCCGGAAGATGTAAAACCTCAATTGGAAGCCATGGGTTTTCACGTAGATGAGGTGAATGCATTAGAAATCGCAAAAAACTTAGGCAATCCTAAGGGAGAAAACATCATTTTAATAGGAATGCTTTCCCAATATCTGCCTTTCCCTCTGTCTGTATGGGAACAGGTCATCAAAGAATCTGTACCGGCAAAGACGATCGAGATAAATATTATTGCTTTTAAAAAAGGGAGAGAACTTACAGAGGGAAAAAGATAACAATGTTCTGGCAAAAGGAAATCGAAACAATCGGGCGTAAGGCCTTAGAAGAATTGCAGTTAAAAAGGTTAAAACAAACTGTCCAACGAGCTTATAAAAATATCCCGTTTTATTCGGACAAATTTTCAAAGCTAAACATAAAACCAAAAGATATTAACTCCTTAAAAGATATTAAAAAACTTCCTTTCACCACCAGAGAAAATTTACGTGAAAACTATCCATTTGGTCTGCTTGCGGTTGAACGAGAGCAGGTTGTGCGTTTGCATACCTCAAGCGGCACTACCGGGAAACCCAAGGCAATCTTTTTCACAAAAAAAGATATTAATCAGGCAGCGGAACTCATCGCCCGTTGCCTTATAATGACAGGCATAAAAAAAGACGATGTGCTCCAGAATATGATGACCTACGGTCTATTTACAGGTGCACTCATTATGCATTATGGCGCAGAAAAAGTAGGGGTATTAGTAATCCCCGCAGGACCAGGACATACCAAAAGACAACTTGCACTCATGCAGGACTTTAAGACTACCACCCTCCATCTCACTCCAAGCTATGCTCTCTATCTTGCCGATGTAATGAGTAACGAAGGACTTGACCCAAAAAGAGATTTTTTTCTCCGGAGGGCATATCTGGGTGCTGAACCATACTCTGAAGAAACAAGAAAAAAAATTGAAAAGTTCTTTAGTATTGACGTATTTAATTCTTACGGATTGTCTGAAATGAACGGTCCGGGAGTTGCTTTTGAATGTATGGAAAAGAATGGGATGCACCTCTGGGAAGACAATTTCATCATAGAGATAATCAATCCTGAAACAGGAAAAGAAGTGGCTGAAGGAGAAAAAGGCGAGCTTGTCCTCACTACTTTATGCCGCGAAGCCATGCCGATCCTGCGTTACCGTACACGAGATATCACAATGATTATACCGGGAAAATGCAAGTGCGGAAGAACCCATCGAAGAATTTCCCGCATAATAGGAAGAACAGACGATATGTTTATCGTGCGCGGTGTAAACATCTTCCCACAACAGATTGAGCAGGTGTTAATGGGTGTTAAAGGTGTTGCCCAGAATTACCAGATAATCCTTGAGTCTTATGACCAGATGACCGTGAGAGTTGAGATATCAAGGGATCTCTTTGACGGAAGGATAGAGCATTTAATGAATCTGCAAAATGAGATCACAGAAAAATTAAGGTCAGAGATTCTCGTGAAACCAAAAGTGGAGCTCTTAGAACCAGGCACACTTCCAGTGAGTGAGGGGAAAGCAACAAGGGTCATTGATAAAAGAACTTTGTAATAACAAATGGCTATGCATAGTCATCATAAAAGGAGTGCTTTATGGATAAACTAAAGCAGATTTCGATCTTTTCTGAAAATAAGCCTGGCAGGCTTGAAAAAATAACAAAGGTTCTCGCAGATGAAGGAGTAAACATTCTCGCAATAAATATTGCGAGCTCGAATGGATTTGGAGTCATAAAGTTCATTGTTGATAAATGTGAACTGGCGTATCAAAAGCTCAAGCAGAAAGGCTTTACGGTTTCCCTGAATGAAGTATTGGCAATCGAGATGGTGGATAAACCCGGAGGATTGTATGAGGTAGCCAGGACCTTATCACAAAAAAAGGTTAATATAGAGAACGCTTATGTATTTATATTAGAATCCAGGAAAAGGGCTTTCTTGATAGTAGAAGTTCAGGATATCGAAAAAGCAAAAAAACTCTTACAGTACGTAAAATTGAAATTTTATCGCGAGGCAGAATTTAAGAAAAAAGGCAAAAAGTAAATTTCTTATAAGGAGAAAAAGATGATCTGGAATAGAGAAGCTGAATGCATGCAGATCGGGGAAAGGGAAAAATTACAACTCGAAAGATTAAAGGCTACCCTCAAACGGGCATACGAAAACGTTTCCTATTACAGAAAACGTTTTGATGAAATAAAAGTCAAACCCGCAGATATAAAGAGTTTCAAAGACATTGTGAAGCTTCCTTTCACCACAAAGACAGACTTGAGAGAAGGGTATCCCTTTGGGCTCTTTGCAGTTCCGCGTCAGGAAATAGTCGAGGTGCATACCTCATCAGGAACGACAGGGAAACCAACAGTATCCGGATATACGAAGAAAGACATAGAAATCTGGGGTGAAGTGATGGCGCGTGCCCTCACCATGGTCGGAACGACAAAAGATGATATTATCCAGAATGGATACGGCTATGGGTTATTTACCGGAGGATTGGGTGTACATTATGGCGCACAACGGATCGGTGCAACAGTGATTCCAATATCAGCAGGCCAGACTAAAAGACAACTCGAAATCATGTATGACTTTGGTTCCACAGTCCTCACCTGCACCCCTTCTTATGCATTGTATTTAACAGAAGCAGCAGAAGAAGTAGGTATTGATGTGAAGAAATTAAAACTGAAGGCTGGCTGTTTTGGTGCAGAGATGTGGACAGACAGGATGCGTGAAGAGATCGAAAAGAGGTTTCACCTCATCGCGCTCAACATCTATGGACTAACTGAAATCATCGGGCCTGGTGTTGCACAGGAATGTGAAGAAAAAAATGGCTTACACATTTTTGAAGACCATTTTTATCCAGAGGTTGTTTCTCCTGATACGCTCGAACCTTTGCCAGATGGTGAAAAAGGAGAACTGGTTATTACGACATTAACCCGTGAAGGTACGCCGATGATCCGTTTCAGAACAAGAGATGTCACTGCCTTAAGAAGAGAGCCCTGTAAATGCGGAAGGACACTCGTAAGAATGGACCGCATCACCGGTCGCACAGACGACAGGCTGAAGATAAGAGGTGTTCTCATCTTTCCTTCACAGATCGAAAAAGCACTTCTTGAGATAAAAGGAGTAGAACCGCATTATCAGATCATTGTCACCAGACCACAACACCTCGATGAATTAGAGGTGCAGGTCGAGACATCAAAAAAGTTATTCTCGGATGAAGTCAGACATCTTGAGGAGACAAGGAAGAAGATCGAAAAACATATTGAAAATGCAATCGGCCTGAGGGTAAAGGTTACTCTTGTTGAACCAAAGACCCTTCCACGCAGTGAGGGAAAGGCAAAAAGGGTCATAGACAAACGGCAATTATAAAGGAGTGAGAGATGGAAGTAAAACAGATATCCGTATTTTTAGAGAATAAAAAAGGAAGGTTATGGGAAGCACTGGATGTAATGGCAAAAGCACAGATTAACATACGTGCGCTCTCGATTGCTGATACATCAGAATTCGGGATCCTGCGTTTGATTGTCCCTAATCCCGAAAAGGCAAAAAAGGCACTTGCGAAAAGTAACTTCACTGTCAGGGAAAACGATGTGATCGCAGTTGGTGTGCCTGACAAGCCAGGAGGCTTAGCAGGAATACTGAAAATTTTAACCGATGCTGATATCAATGTCGAATATGTGTATGCCTTTGTCGAGAAGAGCGGGAAAAAGGCAGTTGTTGTCTTGCGTACAGATAGTATAAGCAAAGGCAAAACAGCGCTGAAAAAAGCAGGAGTTCCTGTTCTCTCAGCAGAAGAGGTCTATAGTTTATAGGATGGTAATCTATCTCAAAAAGCACTTGACATACTGACATACTTTTTCTATCATAGAGCTAACAAGTAAGTCCTCGTTCGTGGGGTACCGCAGGGCGCCTCGTAAATAGCGAACGGGGCTTTGTTATTTTTAGTGAAATAATGGGTTCTCCTCTATAATATTCTTTCTTATGATGTTGTAATAAGTCGCATCTCTATATTCATGCTTTCTGAAGATGGCCCAACTTATAAAGTCAACTGCCTGTAGAGCCTTTTCTTCTGCAGGCGTCTTTATAGAAATAGAGACATCAATATCATGGGTTTCGGTCATCTGCGACTGAAGATAGGTCTTGAAATTCTGATTCAGGAACTTATTGGTCTCTTTACGGGAAGCGATAATTTCAATGGGATTATCTATCTGAAGCAGTCTCTTTGAAAAAATACGGTCAAGCAGGATATTGGTGACATAGTTGTAAAGCACAGGCTTTTCATCCTGAAGCTTCGTGTAGACTTTTCGTTTATTTAACAGGATGGTCATTATCCTGCAGTCCTTTGCTGCAAGAAGAGAGAGCAAGCGTTTTCTCGTGACAGGCTCTTCTCTATAGGCATGCAATATGCCGACTTTCTTGTATTTTTTCCTTAAGCCCGCATGAACTTTCTTGACACATTTTTCTATAGCTCGTTTATTAGTAGTGAAAAGAAAGGTTATCAGAAAATAAGATGAGGTGCCTTTTTTGTTAAATTCAAAGCCAAGATTGCCTGACTCGTCAATCAATATAAACGCCATCCAAGCCTCATATAGAGATTCTTCACAACATGATAACCTATATGATTGATTGTTCGATGCAGGTCTTTGGGGCAAGCGTCATATATAGACGACCTCTTTCAGTATGCCTTTTTTGAGCTCAGGACGAATGCCGCTCTTTATGACAACATCGACTTTTTTCCTGAGAAGCTTCTCAAGATATCTTTCCATCTCGCTTAACCTGATAAGTCCTGGGATATTTCTTGGGTCAAATTCAACGAGGATATCGATGTCACTCCGTCGTTTCTGTTCGCCACGAACAAAGGAGCCGAAGATGCCGATCTCGCGCACCCTATACTTTTGGATCACTTCGGCCTTGTGCTCTTTCAGGATCGCCTTTACTTCTTCAACGCTCTTGACTGACTGTTTCATAGCCCTATTTTATCAGGTTTCTTTTGTGTTTGCTGAGAAATTTGTTATAAGCGCTGATCATGCGTCACAGGCCGCAGTTTGGAAAAGCGCTGATTCCCGAGTAGTTCGGACACGTAGACCTACACTTAAATTGCGCACTCCACCTACAAGCAAGCATAAGTAAGACGAGATAAAAACTGCGGGTTTAAAGGAGAAGCATGCTTAACGACGAGTTGAGCCCCGCGATGTAGAGCGCTGGACTCGAATGATTTGTTAGTCCTGAGTTATTTTCATTAGAACTCACCGTGGTAGTTACGTACTGCCAGCATTGCAACCCGTACAAACTCAAGAAACGGAGCTTCGAGGGTTATCTCGCTTCCAGACAAAATGACTCCGGGTAGATTCGCTGCTACAACCATTGCCATACTTTGCTTATTCCTGTTTTTTGCGAGATCACCATCATTGTGGACAACAGCGTTTCGAACTTCAGCGAGGACATTCATGTTTGCCTTGTTTATACCACGCGAACCATAACTGTCCTTAGGCTTTGCAGGGTAGCTATCCACAAAGGTGTCAAAGTCTGGACTGTTTGTTCCCGGGTTGTTCCATGAATAAGCCTCATCTTCTCCTTCCAGAAAAGCCAGACAACCTGCGAGATAAAATGCACAGCCATAATGAATAAATACTGGATGCTCCGAAGCAAACTTTCCCTCAAGCGTACCATCTGGCCCGTTACGGAATGCGTTTTCAAACAATCCGCTAAGCCGTCTAAGATGTACGAGAAGTTTGGTTCTATCTGGCACAGTAATTCCCTCAATTTAGTGGGCTAACAATTATTATACGAATTTCTTTTTTTGATCCTGTGTATTTAATATAGCACAAACGGGAAAATGAGCAACACGAATTATTAAATAAATTCGAAAAAAACAATTTATGTCATTTCATTGGGAGCTTGCGGAAGTAAGTAAATAATTCTAACCTAAATTGAGCGATTCTTTTTTGCTCAGAGTTTTCATCTACTAAAATTCATCAATCTTATCGTTTTGAGGTAGTACCAACCTCTATAACGGAATTTTTTGAATCAAAAATATTACATTTTGCTTC
>VGWZ01000021.1 GCA_016873595.1 Nitrospira sp. | reverse complement strand
TATCAAGCTGTTATCTCAAAGATTTTATCGGTTTACCCCTTCTCGGAATTACTGCTATTCCAGAAGAGTCTAAATGACAACGAAAACGGTCTTTATCAGGATCAAAACCGAATTGTTCTCCTTCGTTTATCATGTTTAACTTGTCCACAATTACTCTTCTCAGACTACATCCCTTCTTAAGCACTGCGTGGTCAAGAATTATGGATTCGTCAATACTGACACCATTCTCAATGATTACCCCGCTACGGATGACAGAATTGCGTATCTTTGCTCTATGGATAATAGCCCCTTCAGCGATTACACTGTCCCTTATGTCACCTCTCAATATCTTTGTTGCAGGTCCTTCATAATTTGATGGATGTATGGGCCACAGAGTATTGTTCAACTCAAGTAGAGGTGACTCTCCTAACATATCCATGTGAGCATCAAAATATGCCTTTATTGTCCCTACATCTCGCCAGTATCCTTTTTCTTCATACAGCATGATTCCGGGGACAATGTTTGTTTCAAAGTCATAAGCAAATAGTCTTCCCGTATCAACTAAATCAGGCATAACATGAGCACCAAAGTCATTCTGTTTTTTTCTCTGTGCTTTTGCAAGTGCTTCTAACAGTACCTTTTTAGTAAATATATAGTTACCCATAGAGACATAAACTCTGGAAGAATTATCAGGCATTGGTGTGGGGTTTTTAGGCTTTTCCTGAAAACCAATAATCCGTCTTTCACTATCGGTTTTGATAACTCCAAAGGCTGATGCTTGTTCGATAGGGACGGGCCTTGTAGCAACAGTAACAAATGCATCCCGTTCAAGATGATAATCTATCATCTGACGGATATCCATTCTGTAAATGTGATCAGCTCCGAATATAATAACAAGCTCCGGATTGTGTTGTTTGATAAGACTTATATTCTGGAAAATAGCATCTGCTGTGCCCTTGAACCATTCCGGTCCCATTTGCATCTGTGGAGGCACAACAGTTACAAAATGGTCTTTTATCACAGAAGACAAAACCCAGTTCTGCCTCACATGCTCGATAAGAGATTGGGATTTGTATTGCACGAGAAGATATATAGAGTAAATGTGCGAATTAATAAGATTGCTCAACACAAAGTCTACTATCCTGTATCTCCCGCCAAAAGGTACCGATGGTTTGGAACGGAATGCTGTTAAAGGGAAAAGTCGTTCTCCTTTGCCTCCCGCAATAACAAATGCAAGAACTTTTGGGTGTGCCATTATGCCTCTTTGTAATTTTTCAATCTAAACAACCCTTTCCAGCAAAGCAACAGGAAAATTTGCAAATATTTCAGAAAGAAGGAGGGCAGTAGAGTCTTTGTAGTTTTTAGTTGTGAGCATCTCTCCAGTAAAGATATTACGATATCTTACACCAGCCTCTTCAAAGGATACCACAATAAATGAATCCTTCCATACTTCCATGCCAAAGGGTAGAGCATCAGGTTGTTTTATAAGCTTTGTGAAAAATCTGGGAGCAATAACCAATGTTGTCAGATTTCCTAATCTCCTCGCAAACGTGCAAACATTATCAGCCTTTTCTCCCATGGTTTCTATGGTTATATATTCTCCCTTTTCAAACAGTTCCCTCTTTTCCTTACGGTAGTTCAGGGCTTTATATATCAGATAGAGTTTTATCTCTCCATTATTTTTATTAACTGTCAACTCCCTTGTAAGCTCTGATAGCACATCCTTTGCTTCACGCCTTTTCAACTCTTCCAATATCCTCATTCTTATCCCATAATCAACAGACCTGCGATTATCCGGGTCAACAAGGCTAAAATTCCACATTTCTGTCCCCTGATAAAAATCAGGTACTCCGGGAGAAGTTATTTTGAGAAGTACCTGAGAAAGGGAATTAAACATACCATAATGTGAAATCATCCTTTGGAAGGGTAAAAAATCGTTTAAGAATTGGTTACTGCTGCTGGAATTAGACATGACCTTATCAATAAAAATCAGCAAGGCATCTTCGTAGATCGTATTGGGATTTATCCAGCTTGTATTCACTTTTGTTTCTCTTAAAGCTTTCACCATATATTCTTTAATCCTTTTTTTGAATATATCGAATTCTGCATCTCCCATTTGTCCGATCGGCCATGTAGCAATAAGCGTTTGGTAGAAAAAATACTCTTCATTCCTATCCAGCACCATTTGGCCATCTACAACAGGTTTTTCATCTTTTTATTGTACCTGCCCCACCGGATAACGCTTTCTTTCCACTCCTCTGGCATCTCCGAAAGGACATTTATCCTCGCCCTCACATCCTCACTCCTTTTTGAGTCATGAGTAGAAGTAGCAATGAGAGCATTCGGCCAGAACTTGCTCCTCTCTATATTCTTTCCGTGAAAAGTCTCAAGAGATGCACCAAATCTATCCGGACTTCCACCTACTTCATTAAGGGAAATAAGGCGATTGTACACATAGAAGGCCGTATCTTCAATGCCTTTTGCCATAACAGGGCCTGTAATCTGTTGAAATCTCATCACAAAAGCAAGCCTTTCTTTCTTATCTTCTTCACTAATATTGTCAGGATACTTAAGCAAGAGGACATCCTTGAGGAAATCAAATACGGACCCGCTTATAGCCGGGTTCTTTCGCTTCGCCTTAGCTACAGCAAGTTCTATATAGCGACGGTCTCTGTCATTCACTCCCGATTGGTTTATGTATGTCCTGTATACGGGAAAAAAGGCAATAGCTTCCACTATAGCACTTGTAAGACTATTCAAAGTGAAATCTCTTGTATGCCTGTCTTTTTCCGAAATGTTATTGAGATAATGTCCCAGGGTATTAACTTCACTTGACATTGCCACCTGCATAATTAATTTCTTATTCTCATAGACAACATCCTGAAAATCTATCTTCGACTTAATGAACTTGGCATAATAATCATCAAATGCTCTTGCATTCTCTGTTGCAACAAAGATGCCGTTCAAGGCATTGAGAAAGACATACCCTGTTGTGCTGAAGATAGGCCAGTCTTCCGGCATTCTTTCATCTTTGGTAAGAATTTTTTCCCCAATGATGTAAAAGGGCTTGGCCTGAGGATCCCCTGCTAATAGCTCATTATAACGCTGTAAAATTTCTGACTTAATATCAGATGGCCCAGTGAATATGGGAATCTCTTCTTTTAGGTCTTCAATAAGTTCTTTGGGAATGTCCTTTTTTAAACTCCTTATATACGCAAGTTGTTTTTGAAAAAAGCAGTTCCTTTGCAACAGACAAAAGTATTCAGATGGATTATATAAACCATCTGGGTGGTCGACTCTCAGACCCGTGACTTTTCCTTCTTTGATAAGTTTGAATATAAGTTTATGAGTCTCTTCGAAGACAGCAGGTTTTTCCATACAGATAGCTGCGAGATCGTTAATATCAAAGAATCTTCTGTAATTTATCTCCTCTGCCGCAACACGCCAGTGAGAAAGTCTGTATACCTGCTCACTTAAAAGTTTATCAAGGAGGTCAAAGCTCCCAGGTTCCCCCTTAATCCCATTAAAAATAGCCACATTATCATTGATAAAGTCTTTAACTTCAGGAGCTTCACTATAGAGATTCCAGATCCTTTTCTTTATAACCTCCTTCTCCCGGTGACGCTCGATGATTTTTTCATGTTTAGTCTCTGTATAAGACGGCAAATGTTTCAGCGCCGTAATAATGCTCAGGAGTTCTACAAAATAGGGATTTTTACTTGACAGAACATGCTCTATCTTATCAATTCTATGCTCCAATATATGGGTATAGGTCAGAGGTCTTACAGGGAATCTATGGTCATAATAATATACAAAAAATGCTCCTTCTTCAAAAATCAATTTCAACTCTTGATTCTCAAGAACCTTTCCATATTGGTCACCTAAAAATGGAAGCAACACCTTGTTTACGAGCTCTTTCTTAACAGGCTCCCAGTCAATATCGAAAAAGTCAGCATAAATTGAACTTGGGCCATTTTCAAGAACATCCATCCACCAGCCATTATTCTTATCCGCAATGCACATATGATTCGGGACAATATCAAGTATTTGTCCAATTCCATACTTACGGAGCTCTTGTATTAATTCGTTGAACTCATCCTCAGTGCCAATCTCTGGATTCAATGTATTGTGGTCAACGATATCATAACCATGGAGGCTTCCTTCACGTGTCTTGAAATACGGGGATGCATAAATATCGCTGATTCCTAAACTATGAAGGTAAGAAACGATATTTTTGGCATCAGAGAACTTAAATTGCCTGTTAAACTGTAATCTGTAGGTTGAAACAGGTATCCTCGTTACCAAAATATTTTCTACCGCCACTTTCACCCTTCTTTCTCCTCAAGGCTAATCATCCTGTAGAGAACAATACTGTGAGGATTTAGACTGAGCAAAATTTCAGAACCAAAAGACTCTATTTTATTTTCTGTCGAACTACCATTTCCACCCCATTCTTTTGAAGAAGAGTCGAGTATCTTATTCCATATTCCTTCAGGAATCTTTAATACAGTTTTAACCTTTTTATTATTAAAGTTATATATACAAAAAACTTCATCATCTCTAAACCATCTCCTTAAAAATAATGTCTTTCCCTCTTCAAAGCCTTTCACTTCCATGGTCTCATTATTGAGATTACGAAGGGAAGGAATTTCTTTCCTTAACTCTATCAATTTTTTATAAAACTCAAAAAGTATCTTATGTTCTCCGTGATGTCTAAGCTCAATATGTATCTTCGAATTTAAAAAAGTGCTCTCAGCCTGAGGGTCAGGTATCTCTCCTTCCCATTGGAAAGAAGCAAATTCATCTTTCCTGCCCTTTCTTACAGCCTCGATAAGATTTTTATCAGAGTGGCTTACAAAATACTGAAATGGAGATGTCTCTCCGTATTCTTCACCCATAAATACAAGAGGTATAAATGGTGAAAGGATTACCACACCTGCAGCAAGTTTGAGCTTTTCCAGGGCTTGGGTGGCGGCTAGCCTGTCACCAGACAATCTGTTCCCCACCTGATCATGGTTCTGTGAGAAGACGATAAACTGTTGTGCTGGCCTGTTTTTTGAGGAACTGCCATGTCTGCGTTTTCTATATGGAGAATACTGTCCTGAATAGACAAAACCCTCTTTGAATGCCTTCTCCATATGTCCAATCATCCCAAAATCTTCATAATATCCATTCTTTTCACCTGTAATGAGCGTGTAGAGCGCATGATGGAAATCATCATTCCACTGTGCATCTAAACCATATCCACCGACCTCTATGGGATTTATAAGCCTCACATCATTCAGGTTACTTTCGGGGATAATGCAAACCTCCCTTCCCAGAGCCTCTGCTTGTTTGTACACCGCTTCGCCCAATTCCTGTAAAAAATGTTTTGCACTGAAGTCAAAGATTCCGTGTACAGCATCGATCCTAAGAGCATCCATATGGAATTCTGTTATCCAGTAAAGGGCATTCTGGATGAAAAATTTCCTTACCTCGTCACTGTAAGGTCCGTCAAAATTAATTGCATCTCCCCATGGAGTTTTATACTTGTTGGTAAAATATGGCCCGAAGTTATTTAAATAATTTCCTTCCGGGCCAAGATGGTTATACACAACATCTAAAATAACGGCGAGTCCTTCTTTATGACATGCGTTGACCAATGTTTTCAAACCATGAGGTCCACCATATGAATTCTGCGGTGCAAATGGATAAACACCATCGTATCCCCAGTTTCTATCCCCTGGAAATTGAGCTACAGGCATAAGTTCAATAGCAGTTATTCCGAGTTCTTTTAAGTAGTCAAGATATGGAATGATTGATTCAAAAGTGCCCCCCTTTGTGAATGTACCTATATGAAGTTCATAAATAACATAATCCTTAAGAGGAATTCCTTTCCAGTCATCATCCCCCCACAAAAAAGCATTAAGATCGATTATCTGTGAGGGACCGTGTACTCCATTAGGTTGAAATCGCGATGCAGGGTCAGGTCTATCTATCTTATCTTCAAGTCTATAAAAATAGAGTAAACCGGGAAAAACATTCTCAACGGCTGATTTCCAATATCCTTTACTGATCTTTTTCATCGGTATCACCTGTTCAACTGGCGATACAAACTTTACTGCAACATCCTTTAATAAAGGAGCCCAAACAATAAACTCACATATTCTGTTTCCTAAATAATGAGCTCCGATTCCTATTTTTGTTATCCTTTCTTTTGGTTTGGCAGTAATTACAATTCCAGAATACTTTTACCTTTATTTTCTAAAGTGTACCAGATGGATAGATAGTCCCTCACTTGTCTTGTGATGAGAAAATTTTTTCTCACATGTTCTCTCGCATTTTCTCCTATCTTTTTTGCCATTTCCGGGTTATTAAGAAGCTGCCTTATCCTGAATGCGGCCCCCTCTACTGAATGCACAAGAAAACCTGTGACACCATGAATTATTTGAAGTGGAATTCCTCCTGTGGCGCCGCCTATTACTGGTTTTCCTTTCCACATTGACTCAGATACGGTGAGACCAAAGCCCTCTTTCAAAGATTTTTGTAAAATTATGGTTGCTATTCTCTGTAGAGCATTTATATCCTTATCACTGAAAGTAGGTAACAGAAGAATGTATATATCAGGGTCATTGGCTGCATACTCTTTTACCTCGTTTAAAACTATTTCTCCTTCTGGATCATCGGTGGCAGGACTTCCTGCAAGGATGAGAGTACAATCATTGTATTTATTTACAATTCTAAAAGCTTTTATAACCCCGATAGGGTCTTTAAATCTATCAAATCTCGATACCTGAAGTACAATGGGTCTATCCGTTGGAATCTGGAATTTACTTAGTGTTTCAGTTATCTCTTCATCGGTTAACTCCCTGTTCTTATCACTCACTGGGTCTATGGACGGCGAAACAATGAACTCATCAATAGCCATTGCCTTTGCAAATTTCGCTACAGAAAAAATAGTGGCGTCATATTTTTCGCAATACTGCATGAGATAATCACAAACCTCTTTTTGAGGGTTTGATACATCTATATGGCATCGCCACATCCATAACCCTGTTTTTTTAAAAGCAATGAGAGGCGCTGGTTGAGGGTCGTGGATTAATACCGCATCTGCCTCAAGATTGAGTTTCTCAGCGTTTTTACTATTTATTTCAAAATGATACTGCCACATAGTATCAGTAATTTCTTCACTTGTTCCCTGCAGAGCATTGTGAATCTTTTTAGTAATGTCAAAAAATTTCGAATCTCCCTCAATGACTTCCCATCTTGCATCAATACCGAGCTCCGTAAGCACCGGCGTCATCCTCTGTAATATCTCAGCTACCCCGCCACCTTCGCGGGTAGAATTGATATGAAGAAAGGTTCTATTGTGTAATCTTGCAGCGAGCATTTGAAGAAGCAATAAATCACTTTTGGGCGATATTCCTAAATACTGGTTAAACATCGATCAATAACCTCCATATCCTTCCTTACTTCTTCTTCAACCGCCTCTGTTATGTGTTCTCTTATACCTTCCAGGCTATGCATGAATGGATCTATAGCCCTTATCAGTTCTACCAGCTCTCTTTTCCCAAAGGCATCCTCAATCCATCTTGAAAAGTCATCTATTCCACTACCAAGACGAATCCTCGCTTCATAGAAATGATAATAGACAGAGCCAGTTTCGACATACTTTATAGCCGTAAGAAACTCAGCAAGATTTTTTGCCCTTATTCCCACAGGAAATATGAGTGTCATAGTCTCATTGAAGCAAAATTCATCTCCAGGCATTGCCTCCCTTGGCTCAGGGAATCTTTTAAGATATTCATCTATAACACCGAGTAGTTCATTTCTCAAATTATTAATGTTTTTAAAATCATAGGGGTCTATGTTTGAAAGGTGCTCTGACAGTGCCCTTTCTTCAAGGCTCTCACCTGCCCAATGGGCAAAATCATTAGTGTATTCAAGGACATGTCCTTTTATAAAATATTGATAGGTGTGATGGAATATGCATTCGTCACTTACTGCTTCTATTACATCTCTAAGTTCTCGCAGATTTTTAGCCTTTTTCCCTGTGGATTTAAGAATGCTTATGCACTGTTTAAATTCAAACGGCTCGATTATTTCTGCCATTCTTTTTCCTCCCTGAGATAAACCGTTCGATGCGGAAATGGTATCTCTATCCCTTCCTCTTTAAATCTCTTGAATATCCTTTTTCTTAATTCATGCTGTGCAAGATATTGATCAACAAATTCTTGAACCTGACATATAAGAGTGAAGTCAAGGGAACTGTCTCCGAAGCCAGGTATAAACCTAACAAACGGCTCGGGATCGCCGAGCAATCCTGGAATTTCACCAACCGCCTTTTTTGTCTCTTCAACGAGGATTTTTTCAACTCTTTCAGGATCAGAACCATAACTCGCTGAGATGGGAATTAATAACGACATACGTTTTTCAGGTAGATAATAATTTGTTACAACGCTTTGTGCGAGCTTGCTGTTAGGAATTACCACTATATTATTGGGTAGCATTCTTACCCTTGTTGTTCTCCATGTAATATCCTCAACATAGCCTTCCTGTCCTGTCTCAAGTTTTACAAAATCTCCAACCCTAATGGATTTTTCCATAAGGATATGAATACCTGCAAAGAGATTTGCAAGGGTATCCTGAAGTGCAAGGGCAACTGCAAGACCTCCAACACCGAGGGCTGTAATAAGAGGGGTTATTGAAATGCCAAGAACGCTGAGTATAATCAACAAACCTATAATAAAGATAGTCCCTTTTAATATCCCATATGCAAGGCCTGTTGTAGGAATAGGAAGGTCTGATTTCTGTATGTAATTTTTGAATAGTTTTCCTGATAGGTTTGCTGTAGCAACGGTAATGGAAAGTATTACAATTATATGAATGGTCTTGCTTAAATAAAATACATATCTCTCCGGGAACTCTGAGATAGCAACTCCGACATAGGGGCCAAGAGCAATACACCAGTACATAGAGGGTGTTTTAAATGCCTTGATTATTATATCGTCAATCCTTGTCTCTGTCTTTTTTGCCCACCTGTGAAGGAGTCTAAAGACAACACCCCGTATTATGAATAGTGTAGAAAAGGATATGAGGGCCACAATTGCAGGGATGAGTATCCTTTTCACATTAATATCCATCTTTTCCTCCCAAAAACATCATTAAAAATTGGGTTTTAGGAAATTTATTGGAGCCTACTATTTTTGTTTTCTCCTGCAAAAGCAAAAACTGGTGGCGTAATTAAAGCGAGTCTCGCATCCATTTCATTTTTAAAGTCTCTAAATCCGGCCATTAATGTCTTTGGAATAGACGTCCCTCTTGTCAGTTTTACCACGAGTGGGTTAACAGGATTATTATTGATTCTCATTTCATAGTGTAAATGTGGCCCTGTTGAAAGTCCTGTTGTACCAACATAACCAATAATCTGACCTTGGGTAATTTTAATTCCCTTTGTAATGCCCTTCTCAATTTTCGATAAATGTCCATAATATGTTTTATAGTTATTAGGGTGCTTTATCACTACAAGCTTGCCATACTGCCCTTTGTATCCCGCAAAAGTAACCGTCCCGTCTCCTACAGAAGAAACGGGTGCACCTGAAGGCGCAGCATAATCAAGACCCTGATGTGGTCTATATATCTTCAATATAGGATGAAATCTCTTACCAGTAAACCCTGAGCTTATTCTTCTAAAACTTAAAGGTGCCTTTAAGAAAGCCTTTCTCAATGATCTACCTTCAGTATCGTAGTAGTCCGTTCTCCCATCATATTCAAATCTGTACGCATAGAATGTCACGCCATTATTAAAAAATTCTGTGGAAAGTATTTCTCCATATTTTTTGAATTCTCCATCCAAATAATAACCTTCAACAACAATTTTAAATGTGTCACCATTCCTGAGGTCTGTTGTGAAATCTATATCCCATGCAAATATATCAGATAGCTGAAGTGCTAACATCAGGTTTTCCTTGCCTTCTCCCACAGACGAGATGAGATTATCTTTTATTGTTCCTCCAATATGCTCAAGTCTTCTTTCATACTCTACATTTTTCTTTTCCGCACAAAACCCTGATTCATTGCGATTGATGTTTAGAATTGAATCTTCATTTATCCAATATGTGAAAGAATTTATCTTATTGTTTTCATCAATTATGATTTTATAAGGTCGGCCGGGATATAATTCCCTTAATTTATGGATATTGGCAGATGCTTCTTTTAAATAAAAAAGCTCTTTTATATCAAGACTATATTTTTTAAAGATATCAAAAAGTGTCTCTCCTCTTTTAATGGTTCCACATATCTCTCGATAAACCTTTCCAGAGGAAGGAAACTGTTCCGATTCATTTGTAATATTAAAGTTTGTTTTTATTATTAAAAATGCTATTCCCAGAAAAATGACTGCCATAACAGCCTTTCTCATCCGTCCTCCTTTCATACATTATAAAAAAGATACTTTTACTATGTTCTCTTTTCCCTTGATTGCTCCATGTTTAATAACAAATTTATATCAGCTGATAAACCCCTCATGCCTTTCTTAATAATTTGCTCATTTCATGCCATAAAAGGTCAATTCTGTTAATAGCTGCTGGCAAATCGATATCTATATCTGCCCTTGCTTTTCTTAGGGTTACTTGAAGTTCTTCTATAATTCTCTTATTTTCATCAGAAGCTGAGGTTTTCGCCTTTTCAAATGCTTCATCAATGAGGCTAAGCTCGTTTTTTGCACTGCCAATATTCTTTGCTACAAGGTCTACTTTAACTTTCAGGATATGCCCTCTGATGCTTGCCATTAAAGCATTGAACATGCTCTTCTGGATCTTTGCCTCTGCCTCTTTACTGACTCTATCAATTGTTTCAGCCTGTTTTTTAAAGGCTTCCTCGGTTGCTGTCTTCTGTTTTTTTATTGTCTCATCTATTACAGATGTGCAGATGTGCTTTTCTTGAAAGAATCCACAAGGGTAACTACTTTAGAATACATTGCATTCACAGTTTTAATGACCTTCTGGACATCAGCATCATTCTGTAATGGGGCTACCTTTGATTCCTCTTCAATTTTTTGAAGTTTCTGCTTCAAATCTTGAACATCAGATTTAAGCCCTGCGGTCTCTTTTTCTATCAGAAGTGGCAGACCAAAGTAACCTGCACCTAAAACAATCACAACTAAAAGGATTACAATCAGTATAGTTTTCATTTCATCCCTCCCTTATCCCTCTCGAATATATTATTTTCTCTTTGACTTCCCTGTGTGTTTTGTAGCCGACTTTTTTGGTGCTGTTTTTGGCTTTCCTTCAAGTTTCGTTATCTGAGACTCAAGCTTTTTGATGCGGGCTACAATTGTTTGCACTTTTCTATCGAGCATAGGATTTTTGAGTTTTGCACTCAGGTCATAGACCTTTCCTCCAAGCTCTGTTATTTCTTTATGAACTCTTGACTGGAGTTCATAAATCTTATACCGTTTTTTCCCTTCTTCAGTAAGTTCTTCTGCCTTTTCTCTTACATACGTTGCGCCTTCTTTCACTGCCTCAATACCCTCTTTAATTCCTCTCTGTAAATCCCTTTTTACCTTTTCCCAGAAATTCATTTCCTTCCTCCTTTTGTTATTTTTCATTTGTTATCTTCTTCAACCGTTTCCCTTATCACATTAAGCACATTGGGGATAGCTGATGTTACCCTGTCCCAGCTTGCTATCAGGGGCACGCCGAGAGGATCCTCAGTGATGATCTCTGCTGCTCTTCTGATTCCGTTTGTAAATGTCTCAACTGCAAGGCTTTCCTCATGTCTGTCAAAAAAAAGACCATTGATAGCAGCATCATCCTCGTATCTTTTAAGCATATCCTGTGCTGTTCTCACATACGTTGCAACAAGTGTTTTAAAAAGTCCTTCTGAAAAAACTATCCCTTCCGAAGCAAGTGTCCTGAACATTGATTTGCATATATCAATGCACATTTTATAAAGGCCTTTTGATGCATCCTCAGGAGAGAGTTCCTGGTGTTTATGTTCGTAATTTTCTGCAATGTCAACCTGACATACCCTTCTCACAGCTGTGTTTCTATATACTTCAGCGAGAACCCCAACTTCTAATCCCCAGTCACCAGGAATTCTGTTTACCCTCGCAAGATCAACATCCATTGAAAACTCACCTGCAAGCGGATACCTGAAACTGTCAAAAAATACGAGGATAGGTAAATATCCAAAAATCTTCTGGAGAGACCTAATAAGTGGTGTTACAAGGAGTCTTGTCATCCTTCCATGGAGTCTATCGGTTACCCTGCTGTAAAAACCCTTGCAGAAGTCATAATCGAGATTTGGATTTGTTACAGGATAGCATAACCTCGCAAGCATATCCCTGCTATACGTGAGTATATCGCAATCATGGAGTGCAATCTCATGAAAAAATTGCTGAGAAAGAATATACCCGTACGCCATCCATGCTGAACGCCCCTTTCCCGGTTCTCCAATCGGGAGGTCAGCTTCTTCTATTGACCTATATATTTCAATTATTTTCGGTCCTGTATTCCATATAATTCTTGTTTTCTGTGGAAGAACAGAGAAAAACTCTCTTGCATGTCTAAATTCTTCTTCTGAGGCAGGGCCAAGGGTAACAACAATTTCTTTGATATACTTCACTTCTTTTAATTCTCTCACAATCCCCTTCAGTGCATCTCCTTCAAGCTCGCTATAAAGAGAGGGTAATACAAGAGCAATTGGCCTTCCCTGGGTATACCAGGTAAGTTCGGCTTCAATCTTTTCAAGGTTAACTATTCCGAGTTTGTGAAAGGTTGCTATCACACCTGTCTGATAAAAGTCTGCCATTTCACACCCCCCATAAAAGGTTTATGCATGGTAGGAAAAACTTAGTGCTTACTAAAAGTATATAAGCTAAAAATCAGATGGTCAAGAAAAATAGGCCGGCTTTTACTATAATGTGAGGTATGAAGAATGATATTGGAAAGTTATCCGTTAAGATATTCTATGCCTCATTGAATGAGGTTAATCCTTATAACTCGGTGAAGTCTTATACAGACACAATTCGTTCAATTTATCAGGGCAATGCATTTAACAGACTTCTTGTAGCAGGACTCGGCAAAGCAGCATGCCCTATGGCAAAGGCTTTGGAAGAGCAGTTTAAAGATATTATTACTGCAGGAATCGTGATTACTAAACATGGTCACTGTCCTTCTCAACATAGACCCGACAAAATAAAAGTTTTTGAAGCCGGTCATCCTGTCCCTGACGAAAAAGGACTGCAAGCCACAGAGGAGATAGTAAAACTCGTGAGCAGTGCCGATGATAAGACATTGATTGTTTGTCTCATCTCAGGCGGTGGTTCCGCTCTTCTTGTCTCTCCTTATGAAGGCATCACCCTTCTTGAAAAGCAAAATATCACTGAGATGCTTCTTAAAGCAGGTGCAACTATAGATGAGCTTAACGCAGTAAGAAAACATATTTCAAAAGTAAAAGGTGGAAGGCTTGCAGAGATTGTTTATCCTGCAAGGATAATTTCTTTAATCATTTCGGACGTTATTGGTGACAGACTTGATGTTATTGCATCAGGACCCACATCCCCTGACACTACTACATATAATAAGGCATTAAGTATTTTAGAAAAATATGGGTTGATGGAAAAGGTTCCAGAATCAATTTTAAGTGTCCTTCATAAGGGTGCAAATGGTTCAATTCCGGAAACACCAAAAGAAGGGAACAGAATTTTTATAAAAGTCGAAAATTTGATCATAGGGGATAACAAAAAGGCGCTGATTGCAACAGTAGAAAAAGCAAGGGAGCTCGGTCTTGATGCAGAAATTATTTCAACAGAGATTTCAGGTGAAGCAAGAGAAGTCGGCAAATGGCTTGCAAAGAAGGCAATAGAGACCCGTAATGAGTTGCGCATGAAGCGTAACAAGAAGGTCTGTTTAATCTCCGGTGGCGAGACAACTGTCACCGTTAAAGGCAATGGAAAAGGCGGTAGAAATATGGAACTTGCCCTCGCTTTTGCCATTGAGATTGAGGGTATTAGTGGAGTTACACTGCTTTCTGCAGGGACTGATGGAACAGACGGCCCAACAGATGCAGCAGGAGCGATTGTGGATGGTAACACCGTTTCAAAAGCAAAATCTATCGGACTTAATCCTGAAGAATATTTAATGAATAATGACTCTTATAATTTTCTTAAGAAAATTGATGATCTCCTTATTACAGGCCCAACAGGGACAAATGTGATGGATATTCAAATAATGGTGATAGAATGAAGAAATTCATCCTCTTTACAGACCTTGATGGGACACTTTTAGATTATTCTACTTATTCCTTTGAAAAGGCATTACCAGCCCTACAATTATTGAAAGAAAATGACATCCCCCTCATCATCTGTTCAAGCAAGACGAGAAAAGAGATTGAGTATTTTAGAAAAAAACTCAACAACAATCATCCATTTATCTCAGAAAACGGTGGGGGAATATTTGTTCCAAAGAGCTATTTTGGATTTGGAGTTTTGAGTTCGGAGTCCAACGTTATTGAGGAAAATGATTATGATGTTATTAGACTTGGCGCAGAATATTCTAAATTGAGAAAAGCGATTGAAGCATTGAAGAAAGAA
Organism: Nitrospira sp.; assembly: GCA_016873595.1. Lineage (GTDB taxonomy): Bacteria > Nitrospirota > Thermodesulfovibrionia > Thermodesulfovibrionales > SM23-35 > VGWZ01. Next base: position 444 of record VGWZ01000021.1, on the reverse strand, counting down.
GGTTTCAAAATAAAGGGCTTTGGAGACATGACCATTGAGGAGGTTGCAGAGATTACAAGCATGAGCATTGATGAGGCAGAGATGGCAAAGAAAAGGGACTTTGACGAGCCATTTATTTTTAAAGGTAATGGAGCAGAAACCAAAAAACTTTTTGAAGCTATCAAAGCAAAGGAGTTCAATTTTACTCAAGGCAGATTCTTTCATATCCTTGGCGATAGCGATAAAGGTAAGGCAGTATCCATTTTAATTAGTTTATATAAAAAGAAATTTGGTGAAATTGTAACCTTTGCTATTGGTGATAGCCCGAATGACATACCAATGTTGGGAAAGGTTGATTATCCAATCCTTGTTCAAAAACCTGATGGGAGTTATGACCCAAGAATAAATGTTCCAAATCTTATCCAGGCAGAAGGTATTGGGCCGGATGGTTGGAATAATGCTGTT
>VGWZ01000020.1 GCA_016873595.1 Nitrospira sp. | reverse complement strand
TGCCAGTATGCATCATTACATTGCCCCTTCCACAGCTCGTGTAATAAGTCTCGAGTTTCCAGTTTCGAGTTGCGAGTTTCCCCCCCACCCCTGCCCTCCCCCTCGAGGGGGGAGGGTGAGGGAGGGGGTGTTAAACTTCTAACTTTTAACTTTTGTATTGCTTTGTGTACCTTTTTGCTTATCTGGAACATTCTTTTCTGGATGTGATTTGACTCCGGGTATTTCACAAAAAAGGATCGCCAGATCCCTCCTCTTAAAAGGCTTTTTGCTTTGTCTCCAATTAATCTTTGCATCTCGGTCAATATATGCTCATAATCCAGCGCACGTTCAGGGGGGAGTGCCCACTCACCCATCTCCCTGTATGATGCAGTGGGAAGATATACCCTTCCTATTGGTTGAAATTTCGAATAATATTCACTAAACGTTGTCGTCTCTATCCAGTCAGAATTTTCTATAAGTGCATTAAAGAATTTCTCAAGCCACCCATCTTCATAACAGTGCATATAGGTTTCAGGCCACACACCAAACTTTTCTCCGTCATCTGCCATAGTGAGCAGTGGACTACCGCCTCTCATATATATTTCTCTGAAGTAAGAAAAGATCACATCAATGTTCTTGAATGGTATGTAATATCTCAGTCTCTCGCTTCCGGGGAATACACTCAGCTTGTAACCCTCTTCTTCTGTCACATAATATCCCAAAAGATCACCCTCCTCGAGACCTGAGAGCTTGAAGTGGTAATCATCAACCGGGACATATTCAATGCCTGCGAAGGAGATATGTTTTGGCATATGTGGTTCCCATACCCTTTCTGCCAGCCACATACCTTTTGAAGAATAGCCGAGATGTTTTTTAATATACCCTGAAAGTTCCTTTATCTGTGGCACCCTGTCACGCTCTGGGATAACAGAGAGTATTGGTTCGTAAAACCCGCCTGAGAGTATTTCTACTCTTTCTGCACGAACAAGTGCCTGTATCATTTCGAAGGATTCTGGATGTCGTTTTTCAAGCCATGACAGAAGGTTGCCTGAATAATGAAGTACGAACTTTAGTGAGGGATACCGGTTAAGTATTTTGAGAAGAGGCAGGTATGCCTTTCCGTAAGATTCTTCCAATACGTGATCAAAATTTCCTACAGGTTGATGGTTATGCAGCGCAAGAATTAAATAGAGCTTTTGATTATTAACCAGAAGGAATCCTCCTCAAATTTTATCCAATTTTTAAATTATACCATATCAGTGAAGTTAAAACAGTTGATGTGGCTTATCTGGCGCAAAGGTGGTGTTATCTTCCTACTGAAAGTCTTTCTATAAGTAATACAGGGAGATCTTCTTTTCTCATTTTATTTTGTACAGCTTCAACATCATAAGGAACTCTCACTGTTTCTATATTCTTGTCATCGATAATCACATAGCATGCTCTTGGGTCACCATCACGTGGCTGTCCGACACTTCCTGCATTTATTATGTATCGTCCACTCTTCCGTATTGAGGCTGACTCTTTATGGGTAACCATCTCTCCTGACGGAAGCCTCTCTATAATAAACGGTTGATGGCTATGCCCGAGGAAACAGAATTTATTTCCAAAATAATGGAAATTTATTTCTGCATCCCAGAGTGTGCTGAGATAATGCCATGTTTCAGGCTCCTTTGGAGTTGAATGCACAAGGAGAATATCTCCTTTCTTCATATCTTTTTTCACAGGGAACAATTTGAGTGATTTACTGTTCTTTTCTGTAAGCACACTTTTTGTCCACAGTATTGCAGCACGTGCATATACATTAAAATATGAGATATCCGTGAGTCCGAGTACTCCCCAGTCATGATTACCTGCAAGGAGGATTTTACATCTCTTTATAAGGAGTTCTATGCATTCATTCGGATCAGGACCGTATCCGACTGCATCTCCGAGAAATAATATATCCTCTATCTGCTTTTTATCTAAATCGGTGAGTACAGCCTCGAGGGCCTCATGGTTTGAGTGGACGTCAGAAAGCACTGCATAGCGCATCAGGACTTACCCACTTCTTTTGCTATCCGGTCAAGAACACCATTGATAAAGGGAGCTGACTCTCCCGAAGAGAATTTTTTTGCTATCTCTATTGCCTCATTTATTGTCACCGCAGATGGAATATCTTTCCTGTAAAGTATCTCATAAGCAGCGAATCTTAATATATTCCTGTCAACTGCAGACATCCTCTGTACTACCCAGTTTTCTGCAGCCTTTCCAATCATCGAATCTATCTCATTAAGTTTATTCACAGTGCCTCTCATAAGCTCTTCCGCAAACTTCTTCACTTCTGTATTCTCTTTTTTGTCAGACCAGAATGCTTCAAGATCTCTGTTCTCTAATTTTTCTACTTTGAAATCAAGCTGGAATAGCAGCTGCAGAGCGTATTCTCTTGCCTTGCGACGTTTCATAAGAAAGTGGAAAGTTAAAAGTGAAAAGTTAAAAGTGAAAAACAAGCAATCTTATATTCTTCTTGAAGAGTTAGGTTTTTATGTCTTTCACTAATAACTTTTAACTTTAAACTCATAACTTTTTAAGGAGTTGTGCCATTTCAATAGCCGTGATCGCTGCATCCCATCCTTTATTGCCACTCTTCGTACCAGCTCTTTCCACAGCCTGCTCTATAGTATCTGATGTGATGATGCCGAATGCTATAGGCACTCCTGTCTCCATAGACGCTGATGCAATACCTTTTGATACCTCTGCAGCAATATAGTCAAAATGTGGTGTTGCACCTCTTATCACTGTCCCGAGACATATTATTGCATTATATGTCCCTTTCAACGCTATTTTTCTGGCAACCATCGGGATCTCAAACGAGCCTGGAACTCTGATAATGTTTATATCTTCTTCAAGAGCGCCATGTCTCAATAATGCGTCAAGTGCACCGTCGAGCAATTTGCTCGTAATGAAATCATTAAACCTGCTCACAATTATACCAAACCGTAATCCTTTGGCCTGAAGCTCACCCTCACTAATCTTCATAAAACCCTCCATTCTTAACCCAAATAATGCAATTGTTCATGTTAATATCTACACGTTATTCAATATATGCCCGAGTTTCTTCTTCTTGGTCTCAAGATAGGTGATATTTCTTTCATGTGGCTTTACCTCTATAGGAACTCTTTCCACTACCTTCAGACCATACCCTTCGAGTCCTACAATCTTTTTGGGATTGTTCGTCATGAGTCTCATCTTTCTCACTCCAATGTTCACGAGTATCTGCGCACCGATGCCATAGTCTCTGAGGTCAGGCTTGAAACCGAGATTGATATTTGCCTCAACAGTGTCAAGACCCTTATCCTGGAGCTCGTATGCCTTCAGCTTATTTATCAAACCAATGCCCCTGCCTTCCTGCCTCATGTAGAGGACAACCCCCTTGCCTTCTTTCCTCACCATCTCCATTGCTCTATGGAGCTGCTCTCCACAGTCGCATCTCTTTGAGCCAAACACATCCCCTGTAAAGCACTGGGAATGTACCCTGACCAACACCTCATCCTCTGGCTTGATCTCACCCTTCACCAGGGCAATATGGATATTGTTATCTACCTCGTTGGTAAAGGCAATGGCAGTAAACTCACCACCATACTCAGTGGGAAGTTTTACCGTTGCATACCTTTTTACAAATGATTCTGTCCTCATCCTGTATTTGATAAGGTCCTTTATCGTGATTATCTTTAGATTATGTTTCCTTGCAACCTCCATGAGTTCAGGAACCCTTGCCATTGTTCCGTCATCATTCATTATTTCACAGATAACCCCTGCGGGATAAAGACCTGCAAGCCTTGACAAATCAACAGAACCTTCTGTTTGTCCTGCCCTTTGAAGCACTCCACCTCGTCTTGCCTTAAGAGGAAAAACATGCCCGGGCCTTGCAAGGTCTTCTAATTTTGTCTTAGGATCAATCGCAGTCAGTATTGTTCTTGCCCTGTCTGCTGCTGATATGCCTGTGGTGACTCCTTTTTTTGCCTCTATCGAGACAGTAAAGGCAGTACCAAATGGTGAGGTGTTATCATCAGTCATCATCGGGAGATTCAGTTCTTCTACACGTTCTGGTGTGAGTGAAAGGCAAATGAGTCCCCTTCCATACTTTGCCATAAAATTGATCGCCTCTGGTGTTATCTTCTCTGCCGCTATACAAAGGTCGCCCTCATTTTCTCTATCCTCATCATCAACAAGGATCACCATTTTGCCTTTTGAGATATCGTCCAATGTTTCATCAATTATATTGAATCTATACTTCTCCATTTCTCATCCTTCCAAAGGGTTCAAGGATTCAAGGATTTGAGGGTTCAAGTAAAAAAATCTTCCACTCTACTCCTTGACCCCATGAATCCTATCATTTAATATATCCCCCTTCCATCAGGGTTTTCATCAACCTTGAATCTTTGCTCGTTTCTTTATTTAAATTTAAAAATCGTGCAACATACTTTCCAATTATATCCACTTCGATATTCACGGTATCACCAGGACCTCTAAATCCTATCGTTGTATTTCTTGCTGTGTGTGGAATAATCACCACGGTAAAGCTACCTTTTAGTATATCAACAACGGTAAGGCTTATTCCATCTACAGCGACTGACCCTTTTTCAACGAGAAAGTGCATTATTTCTGCAGGCGCCTCTATCTCAACCTTAAAGGTATCTCCCATATCCACTTTTGACCGGATTCTACCTATATCGTCCACATGTCCCAGGACAAAATGGCCTCCCAGTTTTGAGTCAGGCCGTAAGGAAGGCTCAAGGTTTACACGGTTGCCCGTTTTCAACTGACCCAGATTTGTAGAACGAAGGGTCTCGTCAGAAAGGTCAAATCTCATAGTATCATTCCTTACATCTACTACAGTAAGACATACACCATTGATGGAAATACTGTCACCTATTCTCACGTCTTTTAAAATCTCTTTTGCCCTTAGAGAAAGGTGGAGAATACCTGCCCTTCTTTCCAATGCAGCAACCTCACCCATTTCTACTATAATTCCGGTAAACAAATCACTCCTGTGTGTTTACTGTAAAATTCAATGTCTTCTGGTAAATCCCGAACAGGTCGACTGTTTCTGACCATGATGCTTTTATTTGTAGTATTTTATCTGTTCTGGTCACCACTAAGTCCTTCTCCTCGATAGGAATCTTGAGTTCCTGAGCCCTCTGAAAAATCTGGCCCTTTGTCTTTTCCTCTCCCTCGATACTCACCTTTGCAATCTCTTTTACATCAGATTTAAATGCTGTATATCGGTAGTATGGCATGCCAAATTGGAAACCTGCGTATACATGAAGTACAAGGATTACGAGCCAAAAAATTGCCCTTTTCAATTTATCAACCTCCCTATCCTGTTGAACCTAAGCCATTTGTTGGTGTCCCAGGACCAATAAATAATAAGTGCCTTGCCCCTTATTTCATGTATATCAACGAAGCCCCAGAATCTACTGTCATAACTCTGGTCACGATTATCTCCCATAACAAAGACCTTATCTTTCGGTACATGCACTAGCCCGAAATTATCCCTTGGATCATTTCCCTTTGGTCTGATAGTGTTGTCTGCATGGAATACATAAGGTTCTTCATTTGCTTTTCCATTCACGTACACAATTTTATCCCTCGCCTCTAACGTGTCCCCCTCGGTACCAATAACCCTTTTTATAAAATCTCTTTTGGGATCCTCGGGATATTTAAAAACTATTATATCCCCTCTTTCTGGTTTTCTGATTACTAAAATCCGTTTATCAGAAAAAGGAATCTTGGTCCCATATATGAACTTGTTAACGAGCAAATGATCACCTACAATAAGTGTGGGAATCATTGAGCCAGAGGGAATCTTAAATGCTTGTATTATAAAAGCTCTTATCAAGAGTGCGAGTAACAAGGCTGTGATAATAGCCTTTGCATATTCCCATATCAGTCTTTTTTTATTTTTTTTCATTGAGATAGAGCCTCAAATGATTCACTATGGAATACAAGCCCTGCTGAGCCAATAATTCCCGCATCATCCCTGAGTAAAGAAGGTACAATTTTTACTTTATCAAAAAGTTCTTTAAATGCCCTTTTTGATGCCTCTTTTATTGCTTCCTGGATATATATATCCCAGGCCCCTGTGAGACCACCTGTAAAGATGATTGCATCAGGACTCATCAGGTTGATGACATTCGCTACCCCGATGCCAAGATATTTCCCTGCGTCTTTCAGTATCTCTCTGGAGAAAATGTCACCATCAAGTGCTGCTCTGTAAATATCCTCAGGTGTAATTTTATAAAAATTCCCGCTGCAGATTTCGGTTAACATACTTTCCCTGCCTTCTTCAAGCGCAGCTACCACCTTTAAGAGTATTGCATTTGCAGATGCGTACGACTCGAGACAACCAGAATTACCGCAGTGGCACTTATTCCCATTCGCATTGATGGTCATATGACCGACCTCTGCTGCCACATTGAGGAGCTCTTTGTCCTGTATTATCCCGCCTCCTATGCCTGTGCCGAGGGTAAAAAGGAAAAAGCTTGAGAACTCTTTTCCCGCACCAACCCAGTTTTCACCAAATGCTGCAACATTCGCATCATTCTCAATGAATACCGGTACCCTGAACCTCCCTTTTACTTCACTTACAAGGTCAAGTCCCTTTATCGAAGGGATATTCGGTGAGATTAATACATTACTACCTTCTCTGTCAATAAGGCCTGCAATACCAAGGCCAATTCCTGCAACCTCATCAGAAAACAGACTGCTCACAGACCTGAAGATTGAATCAAGTATCTCTTCGGATGTTGGTTCCTTTATCTTTTTAACCACATCTCCATCTCTCGAGACTATAGCCACCCTGACGTGTGTACCACCGAGGTCTATGCCTATTGCAAATTTCTTTGTCACTTTTTTTCTTCTCTGTAAACTTCTATTGCTATTTCAGGGCACATCTGCGCACACATAGCGCACCCCGTGCATTTGTCAGGATGTTCCGGATGCGCAGGGAAATAACCCATGCCGTTAAATATCTTCTCGATAACGATCACACCTGTCTGACATGCATCAATACAATAGGTACAACCTTTACACATCTCTCTCTCTATTACAATCATCCCTTTCATTGAGTACTCCCGAGTAATTCACGTGCATGCTTAAGAGACACCTCTGTTATTCTCCCGCTCAGCATCCGTGCGATCTCATTCTGTCTTTCCTTGCCTGAAAGCTCTGTCACTTCTACACACACCCTTCCATCTTTCTGTCTCTTCTCTATTTTAATATGAAAATCTCCGAGATATGCGATCTGTGGAAGGTGAGTGGTACAGAGTACCTGGTGTTTATTTGATATTGTCTTGAGTTTCATACCAACACTTTCAGCAGTTTTTCCTCCAATACCTGCATCAACTTCATCAAATATAAGAATGGGTATATTGTCAACATCGGCAAGGATACCCTTCAGAGCAAGCATAACCCTCGAAAGCTCCCCGCCTGAAGCGATTTTTACAAGTGGCTTGGGAGGCTCCCCGGGGTTTGCTGAAAACATAAACTCTACTCTATCAAGGCCGTGAGATGTGAGAGCTTCCTGGCTAATATCTATCCTGAACTCGGCATTACCAAATGCGAGTTCCCTGAGTTCATTTTCAACGAGTTCTTCTATCTTTCTCGCTATCTTTTTTCTTTTTTCAGAGAGGGAAAATGCAGCATTGAGGAGCATCTCTTCTTTTACTTTGAGTTCTGCTTCTATCATGTCAAGTCTTTCATCTGAAAGCTCGATTCCCTTGAGTTCTTTTTCTGCTTCAACCCTGTACTGAAGAATTGTGTCTATCGCCTCGCCATACTTCCTCTCAAGCCTCTTGATTAATTCAAGCCTCTCTTCGATTTGAGTAAGCTTTTCAGGTTCAATGTTATATTTATCTTTGCATCCTCTCAGGGAGATTACTGCATCTTCAATGAGCGGAAGGGCTGACTCAAGCACATTCAACGTATTCGATATGCGCTGGTCTATAGATGCCATTTCTCTTACTTTTGAGACCACAGATGAAAACTTTTCCATACATGAGCCTTCAGAGCCATAGAGCATTGAATATGCACCCTCGGTTAATTCATTCAACCTGCTCAGGTTCGACAGGACTTTCTTCTCTTCAATCAACTCCTCTTTCTCGCCTTGTATCAGAGAGGCTGTGTCTATTTCATGAATCTGAAACCTGAGAAGGTCAAGCCTGTGTGCTCTTTCTTTTACCTTTTGTGTTAACTCACCACTTTCTTTTTTCAGTATCTGTACTTCGTGATAAAGGGATTCTACCTTTTCTATGTGGTCACAGAGTCTGCCATATGCATCAAGAAGGAGTCTATGTGTATCAACAGACATAAGGCTCTGGTGTTCATGCTGACCGTGAATATCAACAAGAAATTTACCAATTTCGGAAAGACTCTGGATGTTTACCATCGTGTCATTTATATATGCCCTGCTCTTCCCTGTGAGAGAAATTGATCTCCTCAGTATAAGGTCATGTGATATATCAATGCCAATGTCAGGAAGTTTGCTGTCTCTCTCTATTTCAAAATAGGCCTGAACAATTGCCTCCTTTTCTCCTGCTCTGACTAAATCCGACTGTGCTCTGCTCCCGAGTGCGAGGCTCAGGGCATCAATGATTATAGTCTTTCCTGCGCCTGTCTCACCTGTAAGCACATTGAGTCCTGCATCAAATCTGACCCTCAGATCATCAATGATCGCAAGATTCTTAATCCAGAGTTCTCTTAGCATTTATAAAAATAATATATAGGAAACCCTTTGCAATGAACTACCCCGTAGCTGAGCCGCGAGGTATTAAATCTGTCATTCCGCACTTGATGCGGAATCCAGAGGGTTTTAAATAGTTTGTCCTTCTGGATTCCTGCCTTCGCAGGAATGACAAACTATAAGGATTACGTTTATACTCCGAAACTGAGTTTCGAGGAACTCTTTGTTTAAAATACATTTTCAGATCAATATCTTATACTAAACCCTTTGAGATCACCAATGAATGTCTCCCATTTCACTCCAATATCTGTGACCAATGCACCAGGTGGACCGGTAGAACATTTTTTTATAGCCTGCTCGATAAGGTTCTTTTCGCCTTCAAATACTGCCTCAACTCTGCCATCATAGAGATTTCTAACCCAACCGTTCAGGCCAAGCTTATAGGCAACATCCCTGGTAAATGCCCTATAAAAGACCCCTTGTACTCTCCCTTCAATGAGTAAATGAACTCTTGTTTGATCCATATTTTGGCATACATATCAACATTGCATATAGTGTTTTCATTATACCATAGACAGGAAAGGCTGCCTCAAAATTTTTATAATCGACAAGAATATTAATTAATATGGCAGTAGTTAGTACCTTAAATGTTAAATGTTAAAGGTGTATTCGTTTACGCTTCAAAAGGTTTTACTTTAAGGTGTCGTATAAAAATTTCTCATCATCCTTTCCTGTCATTTGTGAGAATTATTCAGTTCATATTTTGACAGGCTTTCAACATCAAAGGTATAATTTATAAATGAGATTAAAGCTTCTTATCATTCTTATCATTTTCTCTATAATCATCGGCGTTTCTGCTGGTGGTTATCTCGCAATCAATAAGGGCATACCGTCTCTTAAGGAACTAAAGCAATACAGGACTTCAGAGGTCACAAAGATATATGCTGACGACGATTCCCTTATAGGAGAGCTCAAGGTAGAAAAAGGTATATTTGTCCCTTTGAATGCTCTACCAGAACACCTTACCAATGCGGTCATTGCGGTGGAAGACTCACGGTTCTGGAAACATAAGGGTATTGATTACATTGCGATTGCAAGAGCACTCATTAAAGACATCATATATTTTGAACTCAAAGAAGGTGCAAGTACAATCACACAGCAACTCGCAAAGGTCATGTTCCTTACACCAGAAAAAACGTTCAAAAGAAAACTCAGAGAAGCAGCACTTGCAATAAAGATGGAAAAGAACCTCACGAAAAAAGAGATACTTGAACTTTACATAAACAAGGTCTATTTTGGCCACGGTGCATATGGTGTTGAAATGGCGTCGAAGATATATTTTGGAAAATCAGTAAGGGAAATAACTCTGTCTGAGGCCGCACTTATCACGGGCCTCATTAAGGCACCTGCAGTATATTCTCCTTACAATAACCTGACAAAAGCAAAAGACAGACAGCGCATTGCCCTCTCACGGATGGAAGATGAGGGATACATCAAAAGGTCTGAGAAAGAGAATGCATTAAAACAACCTATTCATCTTTCAAGCGTAAGGAAAGGAATAGAAGCCAATAACTACTTTATTGAATACATCAGAAAATATCTTGAAGAAAAATATGGTGAAGAAACCGTATATAAAGGAGGGTTGAAAGTATATACAACCCTTGACAGAAAGTCACAATTGTCAGCATCAAAGGCGTTGCAGGAAGGACTCAGGGAATTCGACAAGAGGAGAGGCTGGCGCGGGCCTTTAGAACATAGGAAGGACATTAAGATCGAGAAAGAACTGAAGAGTAAAGACCTCATCGCTTCTGTCGTCACAAACCCGGGTGAAATCTCCACAGGACTTGTCCTCAAGGTTACTGAAAAGGAAGCCCTGATAAAGACAAGGGGCATTGTAGGAAAACTCTCCATTGAGGATGCACGCTGGGCATCAAAAATTATTGATTCCAAAAAAGGTGCACGTAAGGTTTTGAAGGACTTTAAGTTAACACAGATACTTCAACCCGGAGATGTAGTGAAGGTAAGTATAAAAAGTATCAGGGGTCATAATGCCCAGCTTTCACTTGAACAGGAGCCAGCGGTAGAGGGCGCTGTTGTCGCATTAGAGCCGCACACAGGATTTATCAGGGTAATTCTCGGTGGATATGATTTTACACGAAGCGAATTTAACAGGGCTGTATTTGCAAAACGCCAGCCTGGTTCAGCATTCAAGCCGATCATCTATGCAGCTGCTATGGACCATGGCTTTACTCCTGCAAGCACGATAGCAGATGAACCTGTAACATACACTGGCGGACCAAAAGGTGATTGGAGCCCGGAAAACTATGACCATAAATTTTATGGACCGACACGTCTGAGAGAGGCTCTCGCATATTCAAGGAATGTGGTCACCGTGAAATTAGTTGAGTCAATGGGAATAAAAAGTGTGATAGACTTTGCAAGGACATTAGGTATCCAGAGAGAAATGCCGAGAGACCTGACTATTGCACTTGGTTCTATAAGTATTACTCCACTGGAACTTGCATCAACGTATAATGTGTTTGCAAGTAACGGAATGAGGGTGAAACCTATCGCAATAAAATATATCATGGATTCAAAGGGAATGATTCTCGAAAGCAATGAACCAGAAGCAGAACAGGCGATAAGTCCACAGACCGCTTTTCTGATTACCTCGATGATGCAGGATGTTGTAAAATATGGGACAGGATGGAGAGCAAAGTCACTTGGTCGTCCTGTCGCAGGAAAAACAGGAACAACAAACGAGTACAGAGATGCATGGTTTGTAGGCTATACACCAGATTTAGTCGCTGTTGTCTGGGTCGGTTTTGATGATATGAAACCTCTCGGACCTCAGGAGACAGGTGCACGAGCCGCATCACCTATATGGGTATCCTTCATGAGGGATGTAGCAAAAGGTGACGCTGAAGAATTCTTCCAACCTGAAGACGGGATAGTAAGTTTCACGATAGATCCGGCAACAGGTCTTCTTTCAAAGGTTGAAGGGGCTGGTATAAAAGAATATTTTAAGAAAGGTACGGAGCCAAAACAGTTTGCTCCATCTACCTCTCAATGGAAGATAAGGGAGGAACAAACAAATCTTAATTTTGATTAGGAGGGTGAGATGAGATTAAGAAATAAAAAGTGGGGAGTAAGATTTATCTTTGGTATTGTTGTCATCATTTTTATCGCTGCATCTGCCTTTGCACAAGAAAGCTCTTATAATAAGGCTCTTGACGCCTATGCTCAGAAAGACTTTAAAAACGTTGTAAAATATCTGACGGTTTATGTAGAGAAAAAACCTGACCCCTATGCATACTACCTTCTCGGTTATGCCAACTATAAGCTGAAGAACCATGCCGAGGCAATGAAATACTTCAATGATGCCTACGTAATTGACCCGACTTTCTCACCACCTCCATTTATGAAATAGGGATGGGTCTACGACTCGTTGAGCATACGAAAAAGGAAGAGGGAGTCACGATAAATCCTGCAATCTTCAGAGAATATGATATAAGAGGAATATGGGGAAAGGATCTCACTGAAGAAGTTATCGAAAAGACAGGAAGGGCATTTGCATTTTATCTCAGGAACACCCTTCAAAAAGAAAAAATAAAAATAAGCATCGGAAGAGATGTCCGCCTGAGTTCCATTACTCTCTTTCATGCATTGTCACGTGGACTCCTTAAAAGCGGCATTGATGTGGTAGACATTGGAGTATGCCCTACCCCTTTACAATACTTTTCTCTCTTTCATCTTCCTGTTGATGGCGGAGTGATGATCACCGGGAGCCACAATCCACCTGAATTTAATGGCATGAAGCTTTCTGTAGGAAAAGAGACTATCTATGGAGAAAAGATACAGAATATTAAGCGAATAATTGAACAGGGTAATTTTATTAACGGGGAAGGAACAATCGGGGCATATGAAATAATTCCTGCCTACAGAGAATACCTGAAAAAAGATTTTGCTCAGTTAGGCGGGATAAAGGTCGTTGTTGATGCAGGCAAATGGTACAGGCGGCCTTGTTGCGCCAGCTCTGATGAGAGACCTCGGCTGTGAAGTAACAGAACTTTATTGCGAACCTGACGGGAACTTTCCAAACCACCACCCTGACCCTACAGTATTGGATAATATAAAAGACCTCATTTCACAGGTAACATCCTCTGGGCGCTGATATTGGTACAGGCTATGATGGCGACGCCGACAGAATAGGGGTTGTCAACGACAAGGGTGAAGTTAAATGTTCCCAGGTAATGTATGACTTTCTTATTGACCTGCTCAATTCCAAGCATGGTATAGTAACTGCTTGATTCCAGTAATAAAATTCTTTCAAAAAAATTCTTTATTTATACCCTTGACTTTTCATGGAAGCTTATGTAGTATAATAACCGATTTTTCCCTGAGGAGGTACCCAAGATATGCACGAAGTACTTTTATTGGATGTTTTTTTTAACCCTGATAAAATACCACACAATTTGTCGTATGGCTTACTCGTATCAATACTCCTTATAATTATCTCTCTTCTCTTAAGAAAGTCTCTACAACTGGTACCTAAAGGTTTCCAGAATTTTTTCGAGGTGATTATTGAAGCAATCTTAAAATTAGCAGAAGAAAATTTAGGCCACAAATGGGGCAGGTCATTCTTCCCTCTTCTCTGCACATTGTTTATATTCATACTTTTCAGTAATTTCATGGGCCTTGTACCAGGATTTGCCTCAGCAACTGCCAATATCAATACAAATGCAGCAATGGCTATTCCTGTATTCCTCTTATACCAATTTATGGGATTTAGGGTTCACGGTATTGGCTATATAAAACATTTTCTCGGACCTATGCGCTCTATCGGAGCGCTCCCGCTTATGATAATGATCTTCCTTATAGAGGTTGTGAGCCACCTTGCAAGGCCGCTCACCCTTACCGTCCGGTTATTCGGGAACATGATGGCAAAACATTTAATACTCGGTGTCTTAGCCATTATTGCTCCTATGGTTGCTCCGAGTTTTGTTCTCGGACTCGGTATTATTACCTGTATAGTGCAGGCTCTTGTCTTTACCCTTTTGGCTACGTTTTATCTTGCTGGTGCTGTTGAAGAAGCACATTAATACTATACTTTTTGAAAGGAGGTAGAACAATAATGAAGAAAACAATGACCGTACTTCTGCTAACCCTCACATTGCTCCTGGTATTAGCGCCTTTCGCTTTTGCTGAGGAAGCTGCAGCCGGAAAAGGTTCAAACATCTTTTATTATGCGATGGTAGCGCTCGGCTGCGCCGTTGGAATAGGTCTCGCTGCATTAGGCTGTGGCACTGGCATGGGACACGGTGTCGGTGGAGCTTGCGAAGGTATTGCAAGAAACCCGGGCGTTATGGGAAAAATATTGACAACCCTCATTATCGGTTTAGCGATGATCGAGTCCCTCGCAATCTACACCCTCGTTGTGGTCCTGCTCCTCATGTTCGCTGATCCCTTCGCGAAGTTCCTTCGTTACTAAGAGAGATACGAAAAAGGGCAGGTTTTAACCTGCCCTTTTTTTATGCAAAAACAACCTTGACACCAATAGATATTTGCTGTTTAAGCTAAAGGTGACAGGGACGACAATTGAGTAACCCTATTTACTTAAGACTACGACAAACAGCCATTAAGACAGCAGAACTTCTTGGCACGCCATCTTTTTATCTCAATCATAAAAGCGAAACGCAGAAATCCAGCGAATCCTTAAAAACAAATGTACTCTTAAAAAAGTGTTTCACGTATATGGATGAAGCATCCATGGACTCCGGACATGGCCTCGACCATGCTAAGGCGGTCGCAATTGATGCCGGGTCCATCATTCAGGTTGAGGGCAGGATTCACAACATAGAGATCAGTTTAATAAATGAGCTTATTGTGTATATACAGATCGCAGGGTTACTTCACGATATCAAACGCAAAGAAAAAAACCACACGATTGCGGGAAGCAATGAGGCAAAAAAGATACTCAATGATTTCCAGATGGAAGACCGATATAAAAGATACATTGTCGCAGCCATCAGGAATCACGAAGCATTTAAAGAACTCCTCGAACCAGAAGATGAGATCGCAAAACTTATCAGCGACTCACTCTATGATGCAGACAAGTTCAGATGGGGACCCGATAACTTCACCACGACGCTCTGGTTGATACTAAATTCTCTGAATATGCCAGTGGAGACGTTATATAAGAATTTCATAGAAAATATGAAATATATAGAGAGTATTAAGACTACGTTCAGAACCCAGACCGGTAAAGATTACGGACCGGAATTTATTGACATGGGCATCATAATCGGCCAGGTCATTTATAAAGAGATGACGAAAATCCTGAGCAAACAATCAGGTAGAGGTAAAGGTTAAGTCTGAAGCTAAGGGAGAGGTTGAGAGAATGCTTTACCTTTACCTTATTTCTAAGTCCTCTGTGTCTTCTTAAA
>VGWZ01000019.1 GCA_016873595.1 Nitrospira sp. | reverse complement strand
TCTTGAATTCATCGCTGAAATAACGGCCTCTCTTCCTTTCCCCCATAAACACCTCCTGTCCAATAATACTAACTCTTCAGCGTGTCCATCAATTCGGGGGAAGGTCAAGGTGTAATTTTCAAGTAAGGACCATTTAAATATAAGGACGCGTTATCTAAGAGGTTCTCAAAGTTACAAAAAGATTTCAGTTGCTGAACACTAAATGCTTTTTTACTCAGGCTGTTTGAATGGATTAGCCCTTAATACCCTGGCAAGTTTTGGAGGTTTTCCTTCCAGCACAAAGATTGCCATGCCTCTTTCTTCAGTCTTTTTGCCACTGACCACCCATGTGCCTTTCCACGAAACATTAAGGTAAATCACTGAATCTTCTATGTCAACCCATCGAGGAGTAAAGGTGAGCTCAACGCTATCAAAGCTTTTCATAGCTCCGATAAGTTCTCGATAACCCTCTTTTGTAGAATTTCTTTCGAGAGTTGCACGGTCATTTTTTACATAGGCATTTCTCATAGTCTCAGCAAGTGCAAATACCTCTTTTGCCATATTTGATTCCATCGAAACCTTTTTCACTTCTTTCTTCCCGCAAGATGCAATGAGCAAAATAGAAACGAAAAGGAGCAATGAGCAACGAGCTATGAGTAAGAATTTATACATCTATATTCCTCGCCTCCAATGCATGGGTAGTAATGAACTCTCTTCTTGGTTCTACCTGATCCCCCATAAGAATGGTGAATATCTGGTCTGACTGCACAGAATCCTGGATGTTCACCTGAAAGAGTGTCCTTTTTTCAGTGTCCATTGTTGTCTCCCAGAGTTGATGGGGGTTCATTTCTCCAAGTCCTTTATACCTCTGGATGGTGAGTCCTTTTTTGGCTGTTTCATATACAACGTCAAGAAGCTCTGAGCTTGCGGATATCTCTCTTGCTCCTTCTTTAATCTGTATCTTATAGGGCGGTTCTCCGAGATCCCTTATGATACTGTAAAGATTCACCAGCTCTCTGAACTCAGGAGAGGTAAGGAAATCGGTGTCCAGGTTGAGTTTATAATTATGCCTCCTTATTTCAACCCCGTGGGTCTGATGTTCTTCATCAAGCTGGATTTCACCTATCGCTATGCTCTGGTCCTTTTCTTTTATCATCCTTAAAAATTCTTCGAGCTTAACAATGTCTTTCAATGTGTCTTTATTGATACCTGCTGAAAGGATAAACCGTAAAAGCTCCGGGTCTTTTCTTCTCTTCTCAAACCATTCGATCAGCCGCTCAAACCTGAAAAGCCTTTTCATATGCGTGATAAGTGCTTTTCCCCTCAATGCCTGTCCCTTTATAGAAATCTCGAGGTCGTCTGAAGCAAGTTCGAAGAGCATGCCCTGCATCTCTGTCTCATTCTGAATATACTTCTCTGTCCTGCCTTTTTTCACCTTAAAGAGCGGCGGCTGGGCAATATAAAGATATCCCTTTTCTATCACCTGGGGCATCTGCCGGTAAAAAAAGGTGAGAAGTAGTGTTCTTATATGCGCGCCGTCAACATCAGCATCTGTCATGAGAATAACCTTGTGGTACCTTATTTTTGATATATCAAAATCATCAGGCCCTATGCCTGTGCCCAGGGCAGTGATGAGCACCTTTATCTCCTCTGAGCTGAGCATCTTGTCAAACCGTGCCTTCTCTACATTCAATATCTTACCTCTGAGAGGGAGTATGGCCTGAGTACGTCTGTCTCTGCCCTGTTTTGCAGATCCCCCTGCAGAATCTCCTTCAACAATGAAGATCTCACTCAATGCAGGGTCTTTCTCAGAACAGTCTGCAAGTTTTCCAGGCAGGCCTGTGTCTTCAAATGCTCCTTTTCTCCTTGTCAATTCCCTTGCCTTCCTTGCTGCCTCCCTCGCCCTTGATGCCTGGAGTGCCTTTTCAACAATTTTTCTCACTACAGATGGATTTTCCTCGAAATATGTGCCAAGACCCTCATTCACTATAGATTCTACTATCCCTTTTACCTCGCTGTTTCCGAGCTTCATCTTTGTCTGACCCTCAAACTGGGGTGAGAGAAGCTTGACGTTAATCACCGTAGTAAGTCCCTCTCTTATATCATCACCTGAAAGTGACTCTTTTCCGTCTTTCAGCAGTCCTGAGGAGACTGCATAGATATTTACTGTCCTTGTCAGTGCTGATTTAAAACCGATGAGATGGGTCCCGCCCTCTTTTGTATTGATATTGTTCGCAAAGGTGTAAATTGTCTCTGTGTAACCATCATTATACTGGAGGGCTATTTCAACGATGACATCTTCTTTTTCACCGGATATATACACGGGCTTAAGATGAATTGGTGTCTTATTTTTATTGAGGTGCTCAACAAAAGATACAATTCCACCGCTATAAAGGAATACCTGTTTCTTTTCTGTCCTTTCATCTGAGAGATTTATCTTGAGCCCTCTGTTAAGAAATGCCAATTCCCTCAGCCTCTGAGATAAGATATCGTAACTGAAATCTAACACTTCAAATATCTCGGAGTCAGGTTTAAATGTTACCTTTGTGCCTCTTCGTTTTGTCTTTCCCACTAGAGTGAGCGGGACTGATGGCTCACCCCTCTCATAATGCTGCTGATAGACATTCCCGTTCTGCCTTATCTCTACATCAAGCCATTCTGAAAGTGCATTCACTACAGATACACCAACTCCATGTAATCCACCTGATATCCTGTATGCCTTAGATTCAAATTTCCCTCCTGCGTGTAACTCTGTGAGCGCAACCTCTGTTGCAGAACGCCCTTCAGGATCTCCTGGATGGGGATCAGTTGGTATGCCTCTCCCGTCATCTATTACTGTGCAACTTCCGTCGTGATGAATAATCACGTCTACATTCTTACAAAAACCTGCAAGTGATTCATCAACGCTATTATCAACTACTTCATAGACAAGGTGGTGCAACCCTTCTATGCCTGTTGAGCCTATGAACATTGCTGGCCTTTTCCTGACTGCGTCGAGGCCTTTGAGTATCTTTATATCTTCGGCAGTATATGAATCATTCTCGTTCACTTTATCTTCCAATCAAACCACTCCTTCTTTATATTCTCATCGGCATGACCACGCATCTGTAATCTTCGTTGCCCTCTTCTCTCATGAGGACAGGGCTCAGCGGATCCTGAAGCTCAAGGACAATATTCTCTGATGACATTACACCGAGGGAATCCAGGAGATACCGTGCATTAAATCCCATAGAAAGTTTGTCACCTTTATAGTCCACAGCAACTTCTTCCCTTGCCTCTCCAATGTCAGGGTTTGATGACGAGATAATAAGGTTCCCGCCTGATGCGGATTCATCAAAATCAAACCTTACGGCATTTGCCCTCTCTCTTGACATCACCGAGACCCTTCGAAGTGCTTTCGTGAAGGTCTCCCTCTTCATCAATACCTTTTTTTCATTTCCCTGAGGAATAACATGCTCATAATTGGGATATGTTCCTTCTATGAGTCTTGTCAGAAATTCTACGTCAGCCACTCTAAAAAGTAAGTGGTTTTTCCCTATCACGATCTTTACCTTCTCATCATCTTTACTTAAAAATCGCCTCAACTCAGAAACTGCTTTGCGAGGGACGATTATCTTCTTCTCATTTTTAATTTCACTTTCCATCTGTTTCACAATCAATGCAAGCCTGTGTCCGTCCGTCCCCACAACGGTGATTGCCGTATCCTGAGGCCTGGTATGAAACAGGAGCCCGTTAAGTGTATATCTGGTATCGCTCTCTCCTGCGGAATAGATTGTCTTTTCTATCATCTCCATCAGCATCCCTGCATCGATGGTCATCTCTTCAACATCTTCCATTAATGGCCATGCAGGAAATTCGCTTGGTGGAAGACATGCAAGTCTAAAGTCACTTGTCCCCGCTTTGACTTTAAGCCATTGTTCATCTACTGATTCGAATAATAACTCTCCCTCAATCTCCCTCACTATTTCGAAAAGCTTTCGCGCAGGGATACAGAGTTTCCCTTCTTTCTCTACTTTCATCTCAATGGGTTCTTTAATCGCAGTCTCAAGATCAGTTGCAACTATATATGACCCTTTCTTGCCTGCATCGAGAAAAAAATGGCTCAATATAGGCATTGTGTTTCTCTTCTCCACTATATTCTGGATATTTGACAACTTTTCCTGGATTTCATCCTTTGAAACGCTTAATTTCATAATTCCTCCTCTACAACTAAAAGCTGACAACTGATCATGGGTTTATTTTACGCAAAAGTTTTTCAATCACCCTGTTAAATACCTCTTCTTTTGCCCTCTTTTCTTCAATCTGCTTACATGCATAGATAACCGTCGCATGGTCTTTACCACCAAAGTTTTTTCCTATGTCACTCAGAGACATATTCGTAAGCTGTTTGCACATATACATTGCGACCTGCCTCGGGAAGGCTACTTCCTTGGTCCTTTTCTTCGCTTTCATATCAGCTAATTTAAGGTCAAAATGTTCACAAACCACTTTCTGTATTTGTTCCACGTTTATAGGCTTTTCATCTTCTTCAATAAGGTCTCGCAGGATGTTTTTTGCCATTTCTTTATCTGTTGGTTTCCCTGTAAGAGACGCCTGTGCGCCGAGGCGGATGAGACACCCCTCTAATTCCCTAATATTTGATTTTACTTTTGAGGCAAGATAATAAGCGACCTCTTCAGAAATAGCAATCCTTTCTATCGCCGCTTTCTTAAGTAATATCGCGGCCTTTGTCTCCATCTCCGGCGGTTGTATATCAGCGATAAGTCCCATGCTGAATCTCGACCTCAGCCTGTCTGTGATAGCATCTATCTCCTTTGGTGCCCTGTCACTTGAGATCACTATCTGCCTCTGTTTTTCATAAAGTGCATTGAATGTATGGAAGAATTCTTCCTGAGTCGCTGTTTTATTTGCGATAAACTGTATATCATCCAACAAAAGGATGTCCACATTTCTATATTTCTCTTTAAAATCACCCATCCTTTCGTGTCTCAATGCAGATACTACCTCATTGGTGAATTGCTCTGATGACACATAAAGAACGATGAGGTCTGGCATTTTGTCTATAACTGTATTGCCAATTGCATTCATGAGATGTGTCTTTCCGAGACCGACGCCTCCGTAAATAAATAAGGGGTTATATAACCTGCCGGGTGCCTCTGCAACAGCCATTGCCGCTGCTTGAGTAAACTGGTTACTTGGCCCAACGACAAAATTCTCAAATGTATATTTTGGGTTGAGATATATTCCTTTACTTGCAAGCTTCTGCCTTCTGTTTTCTAATCTCATGTCCATCTTCTTGACAACTAGATTTATTTTTTCCGCTATCCTGTAATTGACGCTTACAGGGTACCCTAAGATACCTCCGATGGTCTCTTCTATGAGATTAGGATAATTGTCTTCAATCCAATCCTTAAAGAACCTGTTTGGAATATCTATAATTATCTGCCGTTCTTTTACCCGGAAAATTTTTATGGGTCTGAACCATAGCTCCGTTGCATGGTTACCCACTTTCTCTTCTATTTTAGAAAGGCTATTATTCCATATCTCTTCAAGAGTCATATATACCCTTAAATTACTAACAATTTACTAACATATGTTGATAACTGTTTACGGGAAGTAAAACATTATATCTCATATTCTCAGGTAAGACAAGAAAATCTGTTACTATAATGTTAGATACAATGTTATTTAAAAAATTACTAAAAACTTTTAAAAACTACACTTCCTTTCACACATCTTTACTAACCATAAAACTATTGCTACACACTATTAAAAATTCACTTTTAAACATACAAACAGCTCCTACTAAAACTACTATTTTAAGTCTCTTAATAAAGTAGTAATAGAAACGTTAATTTCTATCATATATTACCACGGCTATTTTTTCTTGAGAAATTCCATTATAAATTCATCTATATTTCCATCGAGTACAGCATCTACATTGCCTGTTTCTACGCTGGTTCTGTGATCTTTTACAATTCTATACGGCTGAAGGATGTAAGACCTTATCTGGTTTCCCCATGCAATACCTTTTTTATCCCCCACAATGTCTTCTATCTTTTTTTCCTGTTCCTTCAATTTAAGATCGTACAGACGTGACTTTAATATTTTCATGGCGATAGACCTGTTTTTATGTTGTGAGCGTTCATTCTGACATCTCACAATAATTCCTGTAGGGATATGGGTAATTCTTACCGCTGAAGATGTTTTGTTTACATGTTGTCCACCTGCACCTGATGCCCTGAATGTTTCTGTCTTTATATCATCATCTTTAATGTCCATAGCGATATCGTCTTCAATCTCGGGATATAAAAGGACCGCAGCAAAAGAGGTGTGCCTTCTCTTGTTTGCATCAAAAGGGGAGATTCTCACAAGCCTGTGTACCCCTGCCTCGGCTTTAAGATAACCATAGGCATATGGACCTGTTACAGTAATGGTTGCACTTTTTATACCAGCCTCATCCCCTATTTGTAAATCTACAATCTGAGTTGTAAATTTATGTATTTCTGCCCACCGAAGATACATTCTCATGAGCATCTGTGCCCAATCCTGACTTTCTGTGCCTCCTGCACCAGGATGGATGGTAATAATGGCGTTATTTCTATCCATTTCTCCAGAGAGGAGATACTGGATTTCCAATGTATCTAAATCTTCTTTTAATTCTTTAATGCTCTTTTGTAACTCATGAAGAAACAGTTCTCCACTCTCTTCCTCCAATATACCAATTGATTCTTCAAGATAAGAAAGTTTATTTGACAGCGATTCAAAATGCAGCACTATATCCTCAAGCTTTGATTTTCTTTTGAGAAGTTCCTTGACATTTTGTGGAGATGACCATACATTATCTGAGACAAGGTCTTTCTTTACTTTTTCAATCTCTTCTTTTAATTTCGGAACATCAAAGATAACCTCTTAATGACTCTATTTTTACTCTGATGTTTGATAACTCCTCTTTTAGTTCTTCCTGTATGAGCATATAGCCTCCTTAACTCCTTTTAGTTTTTCCTAAAATGTGAGCAACGATTAATATTGAAAAGACAATACAAAGAAAAGAAAAGAGATCACCGTACTTTGTATAAAAACTTCTCGTGGAATCAGTCTTGATATCCTGTATAAGTACTGCTGGCTGGAAAAGATTTGTTTTTGAGTGTATTATGCCATTGCTATCAATAAAACCGGAGATACCCGTGTTTGCAGCCCTTATTACAGGTTTTCTGTTTTCTATGGCACGAAAAACCGCCATACTGAAATGTTGGTGAGGACCGGTTGTCTTTCCAAACCATGCATCATTCGTAATATTCACAATGAAATTCCCATCTTTTATATAAAATTTTCGTACAAGTCCCGGGAATATAATCTCATAGCATATAAGGGTGGCAAAGCCTCCATATGAAGTCTCAGCCCTGAGATAATGTGTGCCCTTTACATAGTCCCCGACACCTGCGACAAGTTTATCCATGAAGAAGAGGACTTTACGCAGGGGAACATATTCTCCAAAAGGTACCAAATGTATTTTATCATAAAGATAAGATATCCTTCCATCCTTATCAAGCAATACTGCACTATTGGTAAGAAGATTTCTTCCCTCTCTTTTTTCTTTGACAAGAACAGCCCCAAAAAGGAGATACGTGTTGAGTTGATTTTGTAAATCAATAAGCTGTTGCGTATGTTCTCTATCGGTGTTGAAATAAAATGGTACCGCTGTTTCAGGCCAGACAATGAGCGATGGAGAGGAAGAAGCAGCTTGAATCGAGAGGTCCTTATAGGTCTCTATTACCTTACTTTGATAAGCAGGTTCCCATTTTTTATCCTGTTCGATGTTCCCCTGTATAATGCCCGCGCGAATCTGTTTTCCGGGTCTTTCCTGACCAAGCCTCCAATACCCATAGATGAAAGAAGAGATGATGAACAGGAGGAGGAGAGACAGACCGATCACTGTATGAGACCAGGGGAAAAGCGGCATATCCCTGATACGTCTTTTCATAAGCGCAATATCTGCGAACGCACCATTTACCGCAAGTATAAGAAAGGATACGCCGTAAATGCCTGTGATATCTGCGAACTGGATTATGGGGAGGAACGTATACTGGGTATATCCCATGCTTGACCAGGGGAACCCGGTGAACAGGTAGGATCGAAGAAACTCAAGTGTAACCCAGAGAACGGGTGCGATAAAGAGCGAGGGAAGACGCGTGTTCTTTATTGCCATAGAGAAGAAAAGGGCAAAGATACCTGTATAGAGACTGAGATACATGCAGAGTAAAAGAACGATGATAATGCTTGTGAAAAATGAAACATGACCATAATGATTTATTGAGTGGTATATCCAGTAGAGGGTACCAAAAAAATAAATGATACCAAGAAAGACACCCATCGTAAATGCCTGTTTTGGCTTTTTATCATAGAGGGATAAGAGAAACGGGACAAGTGCAATCCATGCGAGAAAAAAAAGGTCGAATGTAGGGAAACATACTACGAGGAGGATCCCTGAAATACATGCAGTTGCATAATGTATTACTTTTTTAGTTGCCATATATAAATTATTTATGTGAAATTCATTTAGTTTAAAACACAGGAGAGCAAGTAAACAAGACAACTATAAAGAGAGAGAAAAAAATTTTTTTCTTGACAATAACCTATTGTTTAACCTATTGTTTACGGTATCTTTTTGACTCTAATAAATACTTAAATATATTAATGTGAAGGGGGGTAGGGAATTGTATGCTTTAGGTAAACATTTATTAATAGAATTGCGGGACTGCAATCCCGAAATTCTGAAAAGTCTTGAGAAAGTAAGAAGTATAATGGTCTCTGCAGCAAAAGAAGCCAAGGCAACAGTAGTAGATATCTCCTTCCATGAGTTTAATCCATTTGGTATTAGCGGAATGATAGTCATAGCAGAATCCCATCTCTCGATTCATACATGGCCCGAGTATGGTTATGCAGCGGTTGATATTTTTACCTGTGGTGATGTGATAAAGCCAGAGGTTGCAGCGTCATATCTCATTAAGGCCTTTGAGTGCAAAAATCCTTCGATTGTTGAAATGAAAAGGGGGATACTCTCTCACAAAAACAAGAAGTTCCCTCATAAGGTTATCTCAGCTTCTCACCATCCTGTTGGAGATTCTGAAATTTATCACACAATTACAAAGTAGAATCAACAGGAGTTCTACGAATTAAATCTTCTCTATTTGCGAGGACCGCAAGACCTGGCAGTTCTTTTCCCTCGAGCAACTGAAGTGAGGCGCCTCCACCTGTTGATATAAATGATATTGCATCAGATACCCCTGCCCTGTGTACAGCAAAGTCTGTATCACCACCACCAACTATGGTGAGTGCGTATGCATCTGCAACTGCATGGGCAATGGCAAAGGTTCCTCTCGAAAATGCATCTATTTCAAATACACCCATTGGCCCGTTCCAGAGTACAGTCTTTGCATCATGGAGTGCTTCTGAAAAGAGTTTGACAGAGGCAGGGCCAATGTCAAGAGCCCTCCATCCCTTTGGTATCTCGAGTGTGGGTATAATCTTTGTTTCTGCTGCAGGCTCAATGCTCTGAGCAATGACACAATCTACGGGAAGATAAAACTTTATACCAACCCCTTTGAGCTTTCTCCTTATCCGCTGTGCTGTCTCGAGCATATCTTCTTCAACAAGGGAATTCCCTACCTCATAGCCCATTGCTTTTATAAATGTATATGCTATACCACCGCCGATTATTACTTTGTCAACCTTGTCAACGAGGTTTTCAAGCACATTTATCTTTCCAGACACCTTTGCTCCGCCGAGGATAGCAACAAAAGGCCTCACCGGATTTTCTACTAGTCCTCTAAGATATTGTATTTCCTTCTTTAACAGAAACCCGGCTGCAGAGGGGAGGAACTTAGGAACCCCGACAATAGATGCGTGTTCTCTATGTGAGGTTCCGAATGCATCATTGACAAAGACATCTGCGAGCCTTGCTAAGGCACGTGCGAACTCCTCGTCATTATTTTCTTCACCGGGTTGATATCTGAGGTTTTCGAGGAGAAGCACATCACCTTCCTTCATCTTTGAGACAAGACCTTCCACTTGACTGCTGATGCAATCAGGTGAAAAGATAACCTCTTTGTTCAGCAGCCGTTGAAGCCTTTTCGCAATAGGGGCAAGACTGAGCCTCGGGTCCGCCTTGCCTTTTGGTCTTCCAAGATGTGATGAGAGTATAACCTTTGCCCCCTCATCAATCGCATAATTTATTGTGGGAAGCGTGGAGCGGATTCTCCTGTCATCGGTAATTCTTAGATTGTCATCGAGAGGAACATTAAAATCAGCCCTGATAAAAACCCTCTTACCCTTAATGTTGATCTCTTCTATTGAAAATTTGTTAAATATATCTTTCACAGGAACAGGATTTACGTTATTTTTCCTTATCATTATAAGCTCCTCTTAATAATATAGAGTAAGAGGTCTCTGAGCCGTGAGCTATACCCTATTTCATTGTCATACCATGCGAGAACCTTCACCATCTTTCCCTCGAGCACCATGGTTTGCAATGAATCCACTATGGCTGAATGTGCGTTTCCATTAAAATCACATGACACGAGAGGATCTTCTGAATACTGAAGTATTCCTTTCATGGGTCCCTCAGATGCCCGTTTAAATGCAGCATTAATCTCTTCTGCTGTAGCATCCTTTACCAACTCAGCAACAAGGTCTACAAGAGATACATTCGGTGTAGGGACTCTTATGGAAAGGCCGTTAAGCTTACCCTTCAGTTCCGGTAAAACAAGTCCCACAGCCTTTGCTGCACCAGTTGTCGTGGGAATCATGTTCAGGGCTGCTGCCCTTGCCCTCCGCAGGTCTTTATGGGGGAGGTCGAGTATCCTCTGGTCGTTTGTATAGGAGTGTATTGTGGTCATTAAGCCTCTTATTATTCCGAATTCGTTGTGTATTACTTTTGCGACAGGTGAAAGACAGTTCGTTGTACATGATGCATTTGATATCACCTTATGGGTGACAGGGTCTAACATTTCCTCATTTACGCCCATGCATACAGTGATATCAGGTTCCTTTGCAGGAGCTGAGATGATTACCCACTTTGCCCCGGCATTTAAATGTTTTGCAGCAGACGGCCTATCTGTGAATCTTCCGGTAGACTCAACGACAATGTCTACACCGAGGTCTTTCCATGGCAGTTTTTCAGGCTCTGTGGCAGCAAGAATTTTAATCTCCTTCCCGTCAATGATGATACTTCCATCGCCAGCCTTTACCTCAGCATCAAATATGCCATGCACAGAGTCATATTTGAGGAGATGGGCAAGTGTCTTTGCATCAGTAAGATCATTAAGAGCAATGATCTCAAATTCACTATATCCCTTACTTACCCTGAAAAGACTCCTTCCTATTCTTCCAAAACCATTAATGGCAACTCGCACTGACATAACATCCTCCTCTCATAAAATGTTTAAGTTATGGTCATCAGTCAAAAATGAAGACTGACAACGATTACTAATGAGTTCTCTGGTACTGCCTCATGTATTGTCATTCCTGCCCCGGTTTTCACCCGGATAAACTCCAGCAGGAATCCAGCAAACATACTGGATTCCGTGTCAAGCACGGAATGACTAATGACTAATGTGACTTTACTTATAAACTCTTTAGTAACTGTTTAAAAACCTATTTATCACAATTCCTGTTAAAAGTTTTGGAAAAAAATACGTTGACTTTGGCGGCATTCTTACCGAGGACAGAGCAGCCCGTTCAACATCCTCGACTTTTGTAGGATTAATGAAAAAGGCTGCACGAAACTGTCCTTTTCTCACTTTATCAATGGCCGTATGTAAATCCATCTCATATCCTATATCATTTATGTGAAGTATTTTTTTCAGTACAAGATTATGGAGGATAAACACATCAATCTGCCTCAAGTCAGAATTAAGTTCTGAAAAGGTGCCATGTTTATATTTGAGAAGGTACCAGAATTTATCGCCATTCTGTAAGAAGCCAAAGACACGATTTCTCCCTGATATTTTCTTTGCAATCTCGAAATCTGTCTGAACTGGTTCGATCTCAAAAAACTCAGAAAGTCTTGCGTTTGTATTATCTGGAATTTCTTTCACGAGCCTGTGAGTGGGGAGTATCGTGAGCCCCTCATCTACTATATTCGCAAGAAACATAAGGACATAATTAAAGGGCTCATTGCCGGTGGAAGATGGTCTCTTTTCTTTCATTTCCTTCTGAAACTCAAAGGCTGTTTCATATCTATGGTGTCCATCTGCAATAAAAATGGGTTTACTGTCAAGTTCCTTTGTGATGATCTCACTATCCTTTTTTTCGTCAATCTGCCACAGTCTGTGAAAAGCTCCCCCGGTGTCACGTGCCTCAATATATGGCTGTGTCACGGCGATTCTTGAAAGCAGAGACGATACACCTTTCTCTGAACTCTTATAAAGGGAGAATATCGGACTTGTGTTTGCCTCGCATATTCTTAGAAGGTTCAGTCTGTCTGTTTTTGGTTTAGAATAGGTGCACTCATGGGGATAAATAGTGCCCTTACCCAATTCCTCTATTTTTACAAGCCCGAGGAACCCCAGGAGCCTTTTTACTTTTCCATTTATTCTATAGGACATTTCATATGCATAGAATGAGGGTTTTTCGCTCCTGATAAGTATTCCTTTCTTTATCCATGCCTCGAGATTGTTCTTTGACCTTGTGTACTTATTATCTGTTTCATTATCTCCAGGTTGTTCTTTGCCAAAGTCTATCCTTACAATGTTAAAAGGGCTTTTTCTATATAACTCTTCCTGGTGTTCGGGCGTGATGATATCGTAGGGAGGAGCCAACACATCCCCGATAGATACCTTTGATACGTTGTAAAGGATTCCTTTGAAAGGAATTATTTCAGCCATTTAATTTTTTAAAAGTCCTGTAGAAAAGAATGAAATATCTTATCATGGTATAAAGAGTAAATTCAAACGACTTGAGTAAGGTGAAGCTTGACTTTATTTTCAATGAAAATTTATAATTTTCTTTACCTAAAGGACGAGTATGGGAACATATACTACATTCCATCCACATAACATAAAGCGGAAAAGGGTTCACGGCTTTCTTGAGAGGATGAGCTCCGCAGGTGGGCGTAAAGTTCTCAAGAGGAGAAGGAACAGAGGGCGGAAAAAGTTAACTGTGTAGAGCGTAAAAAATTTTTACGCACGTTAACAAGACGACAAGAATTTGACGTGGTCTTTAAAGAAGGACGCACCTTCTCTTCAAAGAATCTTATTATGTACGCACGGCCCAATGAGATCAAATGTAATCGTTTTGGCCTTTCTGTGAGCAAAAAGGTTGGAATAGCGGTGACACGAAACAGGCTAAAACGTCTTCTGAGAGAGGCGATGAGAAAGCTCTTACACGAGTTTCCTTTGAAGTATGATTTTGTTATTGTTGCGAGAAAGACCTCTGTAGAGGGTAGTTTGGATGAGTTCATGCGAGATATTAAACGATTTCTGTTGAGGCTTATGTATGAAAAAAATTCTGATAGCGTTCATAAAGCTGTATAAGTATCTTATATCTCCTGTACTTCCCACGAGCTGCAGGTTTACCCCTACCTGCTCTGAATATTCAATTGAGGCAATACGTAAGTACGGGACAATTAGGGGGGGTTATTTTTCGTTAAGGAGGATACTGAGGTGTCATCCCTTTCATCCCGGCGGGTATGACCCTGTAAAGTAAGAATGGATAAAAGAACTCTTCTTGCCATAATGCTTATATTTTTGGTTCTTTTCATTTATCAGTACTTCTTTTTTAAACCTGAACCCCAGCAGGTTCAGAAACAGGCAAAGGTAGAGGAGAAGAAAGAAGAGCCTAAACCGGCAACACCAATAAAGCCTCCTGTAACTAAGTCTGTACTGTCTGAAGAAAAAGAGATTAAGGTCGAGACTGAACTCTATTCTGCTGTCTTTACTACAAGAGGCGGAACATTAAAATACTATGAACTTAAAAGCTATAAGGATAAAAGTGGGAAGAACGTGGTACTCCTTAAAGAGCCAGGCATAGAACCTCCTCTTGCGATTGGTTCAAAAGAGGACTTTGACCTCTCGGACATTAACTTCCGTGTTTCTGCCTCTGGAGGAGGTAAAGATATCACACTCAATAAGAATGTAAACTCAGGCTCACTTATATTTGAATATGCAGGTTCAGGAGTCTCTGTGAAAAGGACATATACATTCCAAAATGACACTTACGCAATTGACATAAAAGATGAAGTCTCAGGAATTCCTGACTACTGGATAACTGTTGGGACTGATTTCGGTATCTATGATAGAAAGGACACATCGTCACATATAGGGCCTGTACTCCTTAAAGAGAGTGATAGAATCGAATTTGATGAAAAGAAGCTGAATGAAGCCAAGAGTTATAAGGAAGGCCTGAAGTGGATAGCTCAGGAAGATAAGTATTTCTTTGCCGCCCTTGTGCCTCGTTCCGGTGTGGAAGAGGCAAATGTTTGGAAACAGAAAGAAGCGCCTGTTATTGCGTTCAAGTGCAAATCTGGTACAAACAGCTTTTTCCTGTTTGCCGGACCAAAAGAATATGACAGGTTGAAGGCACTGAAGGTAGGTCTCGAGCATATCATCGATTTCGGGTTTTTCTCGATAATCGCAATTCCTTTTTTCTGGGTACTGAAGCTCTTTTACAAAGTTCTCGGAAACTATGGATGGGCAATAGTCCTTCTCACTCTCATTATAAGAATACCATTTATCCCGCTCGTGAACAAGAGTCAGAAGTCAATGAAAAAGATGCAAGAGATACAACCAAAGATCGCAGAGGTAAAAGAAAAATATAAGAAGGATCCGCAGAAGATGCAGAGTGAGATCATGGCGCTTTATAAAAAGAACAAGGTAAATCCTCTGGGAGGCTGTCTCCCGATACTCCTTCAACTACCAATATTTTTTGCACTTTATAATATATTGCTGATAGCCATCGAACTGCGGCTCGCACCATTTATTCTCTGGATAAAAGACCTTTCAGCACCTGATACACTTTTAGGTCATATTCCTGAAGCAATTCCTTTAATCGGGGGTTCTGCAGTGGGTCCGTTGCCCATTCTCATGGGCGTCACCATGGTAATCCAGCAGAAGATGACCCCGACATCCATGGATCCGACCATGAACAAGATCATGATGGCTCTGCCGATTGTATTCACCTTTATTTTTCTTAACTTTCCATCAGGCCTTGTCCTCTACTGGCTCATGAATAATGTCTTCAGCATCGCCCAGCAGTTCTATGCAAACAGAAAACTGGCAAAAGAAGCAAAAAAAACAGCGTAAATCTCCCCGTAGTTAAGCCTTTTGATTTTATCTGCGTTATACTATTAACTGTTAACTATGTTTACCGATGACACTATAGCTGCGATATCCACTCCCCTCGGTGAAGGGGGAATAGGTATTGTGAGACTGAGCGGGAAG
>VGWZ01000018.1 GCA_016873595.1 Nitrospira sp. | reverse complement strand
AAGAGGTTTATGAAGAGATAAAGAAGATAAAACTTGAAATAAAAGCATTATTTATGAGTGGGTATACTGCAAATGTGATACATGATAAAGGAATTCTTGAAGAAGGATGTGAATTTGTCTTAAAACCCATTTCACCAACAGAGCTTCTGAAAAAGGTGAGAGAGGTACTGGATAGACCAAAATCCACGATCTGAAATCGAGGAATATGCAATTGATAAGGGAAAATTGAAAGCAGAAGAAATAAAGGAAATCAGATTACAGTCAACATGTGATATCAGTTGCATAAGATAAGAAATGATTACCTTTAAAACACGATGAGACTTATTGTCTGACAATAGCAAAGTATCTTAATTGCACCCCTTTGATGATAACAAAACCATGAACGCATGAGCTGTCCTTTATTGACACGCTTTAATTTTACCTGATATACTCGACTGTAGTAATACAGATTGAATCGGAGCGTATCATGATAGAGACGGGCAGGAAAGAAGTTGTCATTAAGGATATCCTTGCCCTTATTCTTGCAGGAGGAAAAGGAGAAAGGCTTCATCCTCTCACATTGTTTAGAGCTAAACCTGCGGTCCCTTTTGGGGGGAAATACAGGATAATAGATTTCACGCTCAGTAATTGTATTAATTCCCATATCAGAAAGATTGCTGTCCTCACACAGTATAAATCACTTTCATTAAACAAACATCTTGCATATGCATGGGAGCACCTGCTGAGTCCGGAACTTGATGAATTTATTTTATCTATCCCGCCGCAACAGAGAATTAAAAAAAGCTGGTATGAGGGCACAGCAGATGCAGTGTATCAGAATATCTATACTATAGAGAAAGAAGCTCCTCTTTATCTCCTGATACTTTCAGGTGACCATATATATAAGATGGACTACTCCGAGATGTTTTATTACCATCTTGAGAAGGGTGCTATCGGTACAATTGCCGCTGTAGAGTTTGATGTAGAAAGTGCATCAGCATTTGGGGTGATAGAGGTAGATGAAGAATTCAGGATAGTCGGTTTTGAGGAGAAACCTAAAAATCCAAAGACTATTCCAGGTAACCCAAAACAATCTCTTGTATCCATGGGGGTTTATTTATTTAAGACAGAAGATATTGTGAAGGAGCTAAAAACAGATGCAATGAGTGAATCAGCACATGATTTCGGTAAGAACATAATCCCTGGTATGATGAAGACAGGCAGACTCTTCGCATATAATTTCAAGGATGAGAACAAAAAGGCAGCAAAATACTGGCGTGATATAGGCACTATTGATGCTTACTGGGAAGCAAATATGGATCTCGTCTCGGTCGATCCAGAGTTTAACCTTTATGATAAAGACTGGCATTTACGTACAAAAGAGGGACAGTTTCCTCCGGTAAAGTTTGTTTTTGCACAGGAGTATAAGGGAGGCAGGCTCGGTATTGCACTTGACTCTATAGTATGTGACGGCTGCATCATCAGTGGTGGCAGGGTTCAGAATTCTGTGCTTTCCCATAACGTGAGGATAAACAGTTATGTTGACGTCAGGGAATCCATACTTTTGGAGAATGTTGAGATAGGAAGACATTGCAAAATCAAAAAAGCCATTATAGATAAAGATGTCAATGTCCCGCCACGTACTGTTATAGGGTATAACAAAAAGAAAGATAAAGAGAGATTTTATGTCAGCCCTGGTGGTATTCTGGTGATCCCAAAAGGGTTTGAATTCGAATGAGTCTTGTAGGCAGGCTTGAAGACCTTTCCCTGTCTGATATGTTCCAGATACTCAGCGTAGGCAGGAAGACAGGCACACTTATTCTGAAGGGCAGCAGTGGCAATGCACTGATTGTGTTTAAAAACGGACTTGTTGTCAGGGCTGAGACAGATAACCTTGACAGAACCCTTGGCGAAGACCTTCTGAGTGCAGGAATGGTGAAAAACACGATTTTTTATTTAGCATCAGAGGTAAGAAAAAATCTCCCCACAAAGTCTATACCTGAAATATTGTATGAGTTTGGTTCTCTTAGCAAAGATTCCCTTGAAAAGATAACAAAAAAGAGGGTGGAGAGGGTTGTCTACAAGCTACTCCAGTGGCAGGATGGCGATTTCCAGTTTGAACTTGACGACCTGAATCCACAAGGTAAAGTGAATCTCTCTGACCTTGGATGGGAGCTTTCAAAAGGTATAAGTCCTGAATATCTTCTCATGGAAGGTGCCAGGGTATACGATGAATCTTTTGTTTCTGTAAGCGAGATTACAGGAGATAAGAAAGAAGAGGGCGAGTCGGATGAAGGCTGGGAGTCTCATCATTTAACAGAAAGGCGTGATATTTCAGCTCTCAGGGCGTTGACACAGGAGTTAAGGTTTCCAGAATCGGCTTCAGAGATCACACTTCTTATACTGAGATTTGCAAGCGATATTTTTGAGAGAGGGATTCTCTTTATGGTAGAAAACAAGAAAATGGTGGGTTCTGGTCAGTTTGGTCTTGATATTGAAAGGCCTGATGACAAAATAAGAGAGATAATGCTCCCTTTTGAAGAAAGTAGTTTTTTAAAGAAGATTGTCATGGAGAAACGACCTTATAAAGGCAGCATGGAGAAGGACAACGTGACAGAGGCTTTGATGAAAGAGATTGGCGGAGGGTGGCCTCATGAGGCTGTCCTTTTTCCTATTGTCACAGAAGGAAACGTTTTTGCACTTCTCTACTGTGATAACCTGACAACAGGAGAAAAGATGAGAGAGACAGAGGGACTTGAGATATTTATAGATCAGGCAGGACTTGCGATCGAGAAATCATTACTTCATGGAAAACTTCAGGAGATGGAGAAAAAGACCAAATTATGATGATTTTTTTCGTTATATTGATTAGAATTTGTTAGGCAATGGAGAGAGAAATGTATAGTAAATCCATTTTGCTTGTTGAGGATTCAGCAACAACGAGGGCACTCATCAGGGCTGTGATAGATGAGATGGGAGACTTTAACACAGTCGAAGCGAGTTCTGGTTTTGAGGCACTAAAACTCCTTCCCACACAGGAATTCGACCTTGTCATAACCGATATCAATATGCCTGATATCAACGGCCTTGAGCTGATGAACTTTCTGAAAAATAATCAGCGATACAGCCACATCCCTTTAATAATCGTTACCACGGAGAGGAGCGAGGAGGACAGGAAGAGGGGAATGGCATTGGGTGCCACTGCATATATTACAAAGCCATTCAAAGCAGATGAACTACAGGAAGTAATAAAAAAGGAACTCCAGATATGAATGCATCTAAAAAGGAATTCATTGCAGAGGCAGAGGAACTCCTGTTCGAATCCCAGCAGTTGATGCTTGAGATTCAGGAAACGTATAAGACAGCCTTAAATCCTGACGATGTCAATGCACTTTTCCGTTCAATGCATACTATTAAAGGACTTTCAGGACTTTTCGGACATAAGGGATTATCGCAGTTCAGTCATGCCCTTGAATCTTTGTTAGATGAGATAAGACTTGGAAAGATAGAGGTAACTGATGAGGTGATACAGTTCCTCTTTAAAAACCTTGATATACTGAGATCTGTTGTTGATTTGTTCAGGGACGAAAAAGAACAGGATGTCACAGAGCATATAAAGCAAATAGAATCCTTCCGGAAATCAAAGAAGGGTCAGGTCCATGGGCCGGGCATTGAAGATATGATAGACGAGTCAATAACAAAAGTACTTTCAGAATATGAGGAAGTCAGGCTTAAGGCGAATATAAAAGGTGGAAAAGGCATCTATCTATTAAAAGCGGTATTTGATCTTGCTACCTTTGATACGTCTCTTGACAAGCTCACAAAAATGATAAAGACAAAAGGGGAACTTATATCAACACTCCCCACATCCGCAGCAGTACCTGAAGGATCTATAGGGTTTAATCTTATGTTTGCCGCAGGGAAACAGTTGAATGAATTGAAAGAAGAGATGAAGCATGAGATAGAAGTATTGGTGCCGTTCAAGCAGGGAGAGCCTCAACCAGAGAAATCACAGGAATCCTCTCTCAGGAGCATCACGAGTACGGTAAGGGTTGATATAGATAAGCTTGACAGGATACTGAACACGATAGGCGAACTTACCCTTGCAAAAGGTGCGATAAAGAGGATTGGATCAGAGATGACCACGACCTATGGCCACTCTACATTAGTACTTGATGTCCACAAGATTTCTCAGACACTCGAAAGAAGACTTACTGAGTTGCAGGATCAGGTTCTTGAGATAAGGATGGTTCCAGTAGGCCAGATATTCTCAAGACTTGCACAGGTAATCAGACGTTACTCAAAGGAGACAGGAAAGGAAATTGACCTTGAGATGTATGGTGAAGATACAGAGCTTGATAAACATCTCGCTGAGGAAATCGTTGATCCACTCATGCACCTTGTGAGAAATTCGATCGACCATGGAATAGAACCAGTTGAAGAGCGGATATCAAAGGGGAAAAAAGAGCGTGGCAACGTTGTGCTGAAGGCATTCCAGAAGGGAAGTCATATTGTGATTGAAGTGACAGATGATGGGAGAGGAATAGATATTGAAAAGGTCAGGAAGAAGGCTATTGAAAAGGGGCTTCTTGAACCTGATGTTGAACTTGGAGAAAGTGAGGTTATTGATTTTATCTTCATCCCGGGTTTCAGTACAAAAGAGGCGGTGAGTGAGATGTCTGGAAGAGGTGTGGGTATAGATGTTGTGAAGGAAAAACTTTCTCTGCTGGGTGGATATATAGAGGTTCACACGGAAAAAGATGAAGGGACAACCTTTACACTCACTCTCCCGTCTACCGTCACGATTATTAAGGCTCTTATCGTGAGAGTTGGTCAAGGGAGATTTGCGGTACCGCTCACCTCGATATCTGAGACCCTTTCAATAAAGCATAAGGATATTCAGACAATAGAGTGGAAGGAAGTATATTACCTCAGAGGAGAAATGCTTCCAATGCTTAGTGTCGGGAAGATGCTCAATCTCGAAACCGATAAGAAGGACAGATCGTTTGCAGTTGTTGTAGGATTTGGCGAGAAGAGACTGGGTCTCCTTGTGGATGAGTTGATGGGACAATATGAGATTGTCTTAAAATCGCTGGGTGATTATTTAAGAGGCTTAAGTGGTTTTTCAGGCGCAGCAGAGATTGGAAGACATGAAGTCATACTTGTCCTTGACGTTGAGTCCTTTATAGAATCCGTTACAAAACAGAGAGTGGTGTCGAATGTTTGAGACATTCTACGGCCTGAAGCAGAAACCTTTTAGTAAAACACCAGACCCTAAATTCCTTTTTCTGAGTAAGAACCATGAAGAGGCACTTGCGAGACTACAATACGCTGTTGAAGAGAAAGAACTGATCTTGCTTACAGGAGAGGTCGGGAGCGGGAAGACAACACTCACAAGAGCACTGATGGATTCCCTTGGCGAGAAATACAGGACTATAGTGATCATAAATCCAAGGCTTACCCCTTCTCAATTTTTAAGGACAGTTGCAAAACGTTTTGATATCGATGTCCCTTATAATTATAAGGATAACCTCCTTGACGCCATTTATGAAAGGGTCTACAAAGACTATGAAGCAGGTATATCACCTGTAATCATCATTGATGAAGCGCAACTCATCCCTAACAAGAGCACCTTTGAGGAAATAAGACTTCTTACTAATTTTCAGCTTGATGATACAAACCTCCTCAGTCTTATACTCGTTGGCCAGACAGACCTGCGGAGAAGGTTGAATCATAAGATACATCTTCCGTTAAGGCAACGAATAGGGCTTTTTTATCATCTCGGACCTATAGCTGAAAGCGAGATAAAAGGATATGTTGAGTACAGACTAAAGGTTGCAGGAATGGAGGACTCTCTGTTTACGGATGGAGCAATCAAGAGGCTTTACAAGTGCTCAGGCGGCATACCAAGGGTTATCAATAGTCTTGCCACTTCTGCACTTCTTGAAGGATTTGGCAGAGGGTTGCGAATTATAGATGAATCTCTTATAGATGACGCAGCAAGGGAGCTGGGGTTGAATGGATATCGCGAGAATTAGAAAAAAGCAGAAAGAGATAAAGGAAACTGACAGTAAACAGTTAAAAGTCAGCAGTCAAAAAGCAGAAGACCTTCAAGGAACGGGCATAAAGCCTGATGAGACACTATCCGAAGCTGAAGTAACGCATGAAACTGAAACAGTCAAATCAATCCCGTTAGAAAAAAAGAAAGAAGTTCAGATTGAAAAACCCAAGACAAAAGAAACAGGAGGTAAGTCTCACGAAGAAAAAACTGATACTATTATTGAGATACTCACCTTCAGTCTTTTAAATGAAGAATTTGCCTTCAGGGTATCTCAAGTTGAGGAGATACTCAGATCCCAAAGAATAACAAGAGTTCCAAAGCTGCCTTCCTATGTGCTGGGAATCACTTCTCTCAGGGGTAAGATTATCCCGGTGATAGACCTCAAACAGAGACTGTCTCTCAAAGGCGAGCCTACTGATATGAACAGCAAGGGAAAGATACTGATCATCAAAGGTCCCCAGGGCCCAATTGGTGCAGCAATAGATAAAGTGATTAGTGTTGTGCGTTTTTCAGAGTCTGAAATTATACCGCCACCCTCCCATCTTACAGAGAGTGAACTTAAGTTCATCGAAGGAGTTGTCATATTAGACAAACGTTTTATCTCAATCATACATATGGAAGAAGCAATAAAGATAGTATTGAATAGTGATAAGTAATAAAAAGGAGGTTTTATGATGAAGCGTATCAGAGAGAGGCTCGAATTAAAGATTATGGGCTTTATTTTAGTGGTTTTAGTGGTTGGCTGTGCTTGGGTTATCAGTTTGTCGTATTTTAATAGAAAAGACCTTTTAACTACAGCCGAAGAGAATCTGGATACAACCGCATCAATCCTCGTAATGAATATAAACAGGGCAATGCTTGAGAGGTTTGACAGGAAATCAAAAATAATGTGGGCGATTGTTGACGACCTCAAGACGGTAAAAGGTATTGAGAGTATTACAATATTAAACAATCAGGGGAGAGAGGCATTTAAAAAAGATTCTCCAGCAGCTGAGTCATCTGTAATGCAGACTCTATCTGCCAAACATGCCCCATTCTCATATGGTTCCGGGAAATCACTCATTTTCTATAAGCCACTCGAAAATGGTCCTTCGTGCAAAGGGTGTCATCCCAAGGAAGGTGCGATATTAGGTGCGGTGAAAGTCTCGATGTCTCTCGAAAAGATTTATGGGAAGAGCATGACTTTTATATTATGGACTACGATCGTCTCTGTATGTGGTATTACCGTGTTTACTTTTGTCTTCTGGGGCGTATTGAGGAGACTGGTAATAAGACCAATACATTCTGTCGAAAAGGCTGCAAAATCCTTAGAGGAAGGTGACCTTTCATTCAATGTTGATGTGAAGTCAAAGGATGAGATGGGAAGGCTAAGCCAAGCTATTAATTCATCGCTCCGTTCTCTCAGTAATGTTCTTCAGAGGGCGAAGAATGGCTCTAAACGTGCTGCAACTGCTGCTGCAAAGGCAGATAGTGAATCCAAGAAGATGTCAGAAGGTACAAAGCTTGAGTCCGAAGCAATCGCAAATATCTCGAGTTCCATAGAGGAGATGAATGCGGTGATTGCAGAGATTTCAGAAGGTACGAATGCCCTTGCAGCCTCTTCTGAAGGGACTGCTGCCTCTATGGAAGAGATGGTGACGAGTATAAGTCAGGTTGCAAACGATGCACAGGAACTTTCATCTGAGGTTGATTCTACATCAGCCCTGATAGAAGAGATGTCAGCAGCCACAAAACAGGTCGCAGACAGCACAAAGGATCTTGCAGCTGAATCAGAAGAGACCCTTTCCGCGGTTGAGGAGATTGCTTCGTCGATAAACGAGGTTGAGCTGAATGCAAAGGAGTCTGCGAAACTCTCGGAAAAAGTTAAAAATGACGCAGTTACATTCGGGATTGCGTCAATAGAGAAAACAATGGGTGGGATGCAGCATATCAAATCATCGGTGGAGAAAACAGCTAATTTTATCAACAAACTTGGTGGAAGGTCAGACGAGATTGGTAAAATCTTAAATGTTATAGATGATATAACAGATCAGACAACACTGCTTGCACTGAATGCTGCGATACTCGCTGCACAGGCAGGCGAACACGGCAGGGGGTTTTCTGTTGTTGCAGATGAGATAAAGAGTCTTGCAGAGAGGACGTCCTTCTCTACGAAGGAAATCGCTTTTCTTATT
Organism: Nitrospira sp.; assembly: GCA_016873595.1. Lineage (GTDB taxonomy): Bacteria > Nitrospirota > Thermodesulfovibrionia > Thermodesulfovibrionales > SM23-35 > VGWZ01. The sequence goes on along the minus strand of VGWZ01000018.1, from coordinate 7,366 downwards.
CAGGCTGTACAGCAGGAGATGAAGGATGCGGTCCAGGCAATGGATGAGGGGTTAGGGTCTGTAGAAGATGGTTTTAAAGTAACGAAGGAAGCAGGAGATGCCCTCAATAAGATTGTTGAGAGTGCGGCACGTTCGTCAGAAATGGCGTTTTCTATTGAACGTTCCACTGCAGAGCAGGTAAAGGGGACAAAGCTTGTTTCAAAGGCAATGGAAAAAGTAAAGGATATGGTGGAACAGATTGCTAAAGCAACCTCGGAGCAGAATAAGAGTGCGCTTCTCATCACAAGAGCTACAGAAAAAATGAGGGATGTTGCGAGTCATGTCAAGACCGCAACAGGCGAACAGCAGGTAAATACGAAACAGATATCTGGTGCTATAGAACTCGTATCAGAGAAGAGTCAACAGATCGCAAGGGCTATTAATGAACAGAAATCAGGGTTAACCCAGATATTGAGTTCTATAGAAAAGATAAAAGATATTCCAAAGAATAACATGAACATTACATTTGATATCAGCAGGTCATTAAAAGGTTTGTTGAAGAATACCGAGCTTGTAGCCGCTGAAATGGAACGGTTTAAGATATCTGAAAAGGAAGAGGTGGGTACTGATGTTATAAGGTTTGGAGTTGAACCTGTTGGTTCACCAGTAGAAGCAGTTAAAAATTTTACTCCACTCGCTGAATATCTCACCACTAAACTCGGGAAAAAGGTTGAACTGAAAGTGTGGTCTGATTATGAAGGTGCATTAAGAGATGTCGGGAAAGGCATAATACATGCCTGTTTTTTGATGCCCACCACATATGTAGAGGTACATAAAAAATATGGAGTTGAGGTTATTGCAAAGGCATTATCAGGAGGTAAAGCATATCATCATGCTGTCATTATCGCGAGGAGTGACAGTAAGATAAACTCAATTGAGGACATCAGGGGACATACATTTGCCTTTGGAGATCCACACTCGGTGTCCAGTTATATAGCACCGAGGTTTATGCTCCTTGAAGCAGGAATAGACCTGAAAGATTTACATTACTATGAATATCTCGGCCCTCAGGATGAAGTGGCAAATGCGGTACTGAAAGGGAGCTTTGACGCTGGTGGGGTAACAGAAAGCGCAGCACTTAAATTTAAAGACAAGGGACTTAAGTTCATTAAATCCTCCGGAGATTTGCCGGGATTCTGTATATGTACGAGCAGGACCATGCCAGAAAAGGACAGATCTGCTTTAAAGGCGACACTCACAGCACTGAAGGACACAACCCCTGAAGACTCTGTAATTCTCAGTTCAATATACAAGCGTTACTCTGCCTTTGAAGAAGCATCAGAGAGAGAATACGAGAATGTAAGGTTTATGATGTCAAAATTAGGTATGATTTAGACAGGGTAAGCGGGAATATCCATGAAGAAGTTTGCAGTCTTTAAAATTGCAGGAGAGGACTTTGGAGTTGAGGTAAGCACGGTAGTCGAGATCCTTAAGAAACAGAGGATATATTCACTCCCCGAACTTCCTGACTTTCTTTCTGGTGTGATCAATGTGAGGGGAGAGGTTATACCTCTTCTTGACCTGAGGAGGCGCTTTGGTACGCACACTCAGACCCCCACAAAAAAAGAACGCATAATCGTTGTGCGCTGTGATGGAGAAAAGATAGGCCTTCTCATAGATGAGATAAGGGAGATAATCTCCCTGTCCCGTGAGGAGGTAGTGGCTCCTCCATCTCTCTTTAAAGGGTTAAAGAGAACATACCTTACAGGGCTCGGGAAAAAAGATGATAGAATAATCATTCTTCTCAATATAGATAATCTTCTTACCTCAGAGGAGAAGATGATTCTGAAGGAATCAGGAGGTCATGAACTTGATTCAGGATTCAAGGAAGATGCAGGAACTCAAAAGGTTACTTAAGGACGATGATGTTGAGGTCAGGAGAGAAACCCTCGAGAGCCTCAAGGGGTTACGGAATGATACCTGCATAGACCTGCTCCTGAGTGCAATGGAGGATATGAGTTGGAGGGTCAGGAAGACAGCAATAGATATCCTCCTTGAGGACTATCCTGTTGAGGCATACATAAAGGGATTAATCCATCTCCTTTATCGTGATGAGAATGCAGGAGCGAGAAACTCTGCGATAGAGGCGCTTGTGAGGCTCAGCAAAAAAGCAACTCCTTTTCTCATTGAGGCATTTCACACACACAATAGAGATGTGAGGAAATTCATTATTGATGTCTTAGGCGAATTCAAGGATAGCAGGTCTCTTCCCCTCATGCTTACTGCACTCAAAGATGATGATGAAAATGTACGGATTACCGCTATAGAACATATCGGCAAGGTAGGTGAATCATCTGTAGTAGATGCGTTAATAGAGATACTCGAGGGTGGAGATCTCTGGACAGCCTATCCTGCTGCTGATGCACTCGGAAGGATCGGAGACAGTAATGCGATTCCTGCATTAATTAAGGCATTGGATAAGAAAACCCTCAGAGAGCCTGCGATGAAAGCGCTGAGTTTTATCGCAGACATTGAAACACTCAAATACATTATTCCCTATTTAGAGGATTCTTCAAAAACGATACAAGAAGAGGCTATCCGATGTATTGAAAGATTTTATCATAAAGGTGCAAGTGAAGAATTTATCACAGGTGAGATAAGGAAGCTCCTTGGTGATAACGCATTAAAGATACTCATTGAATATGCGTGGTCCAAGAAATCTGACGTGAGAATTGCCGCAATACTTATCCTTGGCCTGATGAAAGATGAAAGAGCATATAGTCCTCTCCTTGAGATATCCCAGGAAGAAAAACTTGCAGAAGATGTAAAAAGAGCGTTTGTCTTTATAGGAAGAGACAGACCTGAATCTCTCCTTACCCTTTTTGAGACTGACAAGATCTACCAGAAACGATTCATATGCGAGGTCGCAGGAAGAATAGCATCTCCTGTGTACTGTGATGTTCTTGAGAACTTGCTTGAACATGAGGATGGACATATCCGCTCTCTCGCTGCAATAGCGCTTTCAAAACTTGGTGACCTGAGGGCGATAGAACCAATAAGAAGGCTGTTATCTGATCTCTATGAGGATGTCCAGGAAGCTGCAGTGGATGCACTTACAAACCTGAGTTCAGGTCTTTCGATAGACGAATTAATCGGTATGCTTAATGATACAAATCCTGTATTGAGAAAAAACGCAGCGCTTTTACTCGGAAGGATAGGTGCTATTGAAGCGATACCAGATCTAGGCTTTGCACTTAAGGATGGAGATGTAAGCGTAAGGAAGGCTGCAGTGGAGGCATTCTCTTTATTAAAGACAGAAGAGTCAATAAGATTTCTTATACTCGCGCTTACGGATGAGAACCCTGACATAAGGATCTCATCAGCCCTGAGTCTTGGATCTATAGGAGGTAAGGGTATCTTCGAGGCCCTCTCTCTTCTTCTGTCTGATTCACACGAATCTGTAAGGGCTGCAGCATCAAAAGCAATCGGGATGTTCAGAGATGTGAGGGCTGTGAAGCCACTTATAGAGATCCTCTCTGATAAAAATGGTTTTGTGGTCACCACAGCAATTGAATCTCTCGGCGTAATAGGGGGAGATGAAGCAAAGTCTGCTCTGCTTGGTATGCTCTCTTCAGATGACAGAGAGGTGAGAAGGACGACAATAAAGGCACTTTCTTCTTTCGAGGATGTAGGTGGAGAATTACTGCCTTTTCTGAAAGATACTGATTGGTCAACAAGAATGGCTGCTGTTCAGGTATTAGGGAAAAAGATAGAAAGTACTTTAAGGAAAGAACTTGAAAAGCTCCTTGACATAGAGGAAGACCCTATAGTGAGAAAGGCGGTTGAAGAAAGCCTTAAAGTCAGTCGTTAGTCATCGGGTATTAATTTAAAAACCAATGAATATTTACTCAATAAGATAGTAAAGATTACATGTTTGAAAAAGAAGAGTTAATAGACCTTCCTGAAGATGTATTCAGGCTTCTCAGGGACCTGATAAGAAACTACTGCGGAATCTATTTCAATGATGACTCACGGTATCTCCTCGAAAAGAGGCTTTCAAGAAGGGTGAGAAGCCATCACCTCAGTAGCTTCAGGGACTATTACAGGTTTTTACTTTATGATAAGAGCCGTGATGAAGAACTCTCTTTAATAATAGATATCCTTACAGTGAATGAGACATATTTCTTCAGAGAGCAAGGACAGCTGAAGACATTCAGTGAGGAGATACTCCCCGAACTCAAGGACATCAATAAAGAAAAGAAAAGATTAAGGATATGGTCAGCAGGTTGTTCTACGGGCGAAGAACCTTATACTATTGCTATGCTCGTTATAGAGAAGGGATATTTTTATGGCTGGGACATAGAGATAGTTGGAAGTGATATAAACCAACGTGTACTTCAGGTTGCAAGAAATGGCGTATATAGAAAAAACTCTTTCAGGACAACAGACAAATACTTTCTTAAAAAATACTTTAAAGAGGAAGGTGGCATTTTCAGGATAGCAAACAGTGTGAAACAATTTGTAAATTTCAGCCATCTCAACCTCCTTGACCCCTTTAAGGTGAAATTTATTGGTATAATGGATGTACTATTCTGTAGAAATGTGCTGATCTATTTTGACCAGCCATCAAAGAAAAAGGTTGCGGAGACTTTTTATGATAGGCTTGTGGATGGAGGGTATCTTTTGTTAGGTCATGCCGAATCTCTCATCAATGTAACCACTGCATTTACCCTGAGGCATTTTAAATATGATATGGTCTATCAGAAACCTGTGAAACAGGGGGTCTATATAAGTGTCTAAGATTAAAGTTCTTGTCGTAGATGATTCTGCATATAGCAGGCAGACGATAAAGAAGATGCTCGAAACGGATGGAGACATTGAGGTGGTGGGTATCGCATCAGACGGCATAGATGCAACAGCAAAGGCTATCAGACTCAAGCCTGACCTTATAACCCTTGACCTTGAAATGCCGGAAATGGATGGCTTTAGTTTCCTCAGATGGTTGATGAAAGAAAGGCCAACACCTGTGATAATCGTCAGCTCATATTCTGATTCGAAGACTGTATTCAAAGCACTTGAACTTGGGGCAGCAGATTTTATCGCAAAGCCAACGAAAAAGGCATCTGTAGAGTTTCAGAACATAGGAAAGGATTTATTGAGAAAGGTGAAGGGGATAAGAGACTTCAGAATGGATAAGCTGAGCAGTAACCTCAGGCTTCTCGGGAAGGAGAATATAGTTCAGGCATCTTCAGAGGAGTCAACTGCTGATTTAGATGTTGTGGCCATAGGGGCATCAACAGGCGGACCTGCTGCACTTCAGATAATACTCACAAGGCTTCCATCCGATTTCCACGCAGGTATTGTGATAAGCCAGCATATGCCAAAGGGGTTTACTGCATCACTTGCAGAGAGGCTTAATGGAATTTCGAATGTGCGTATAAAGGAGGCAAAAGAGGGTGAAGAGGTGGAGGAGGCTAAGGTGCTTGTATGTCCAGGAGGGTCTCACATGTTATTTCAAAGAAAAGGTGAAGGAATATTTACAACAATTCGGAAACCAAAAAGTACTGATAAATATGTGCCCTCGGTTGATATGATGATGTCATCAATTTCAGAAAATTTTGGCCCCAGGGCAATAGGAGTCATTCTCACAGGCATGGGGAATGATGGAATAACCGGGATGCTGGAAATTAAAAAAAGAGGTGGGTATACTATAGCAGAATCTGAGGATACTGCTGTTGTGTTCGGTATGCCTTCAGAAGTAATAAATAAAGGTGCAGTAATGAAGGTATTACCTATCTCTGAAATACCTGCTGAGCTCATAAGGATTGTTGGAAAGACAGAGAAAGCGAGAAGGTGATGGAAAAAGAGGGTAATATTACAAAAAAGGCAGACGAGTTTCTCCAGATCTTCAAAAAAGGGGAAGAGTTTACAAAGGAGCTGCTTAAAGAGAACGAGAGGCTAAGGTTCAGGATTGCACAGCTTGAGGAGACTGTAGAACAGTCGCATAATGAGGAGAGGATAAAACTTTATGAGGAGAGGATAAAGATGCTCGAGGAAGAGCATAACTCCCTTTTAGAGAAATACAGGCAGGTAGAGGAAGAAAATAAAGATTTTGCATCGAAATATGTAGAGGTAGAGGCAGAAAATAATAACCTCGCAAACCTTTATGTAGCGAGCTATCAGCTCCATTCGACTTTAGATTTTAATGAGGTTCTGCGAATAGTGCTCGAGATCATTATTAATCTCATAGGGGCAGAGGAGTTTGCAATTTTCCTTATGGATGATAAGACAAATGAACTTATCCCGGTCACATCAGAGGGTCTTCCTCTCCATGATATTCCCAGGATAAAGATAGGAGAAGGTATCGTCGGGACTGTTGCAAAAGAAGGAGAGGGTTACTTTTCAGAAGATATAGCGAATGCATCAGAAATTGATGCCAGAAATCCTCTTGTATGCATACCGCTTAAAATTAAGGAACATGTAATCGGGGTCATCTCCATTTATACACTTTTTGTTCAGAAGACTACATTTTCAAATGTGGATTACGAACTCTTCAATTTACTTGCCGGTCATGCAGCAACTGCAATATTTTCTTCGAAGCTTTATACGCAATCTGAGAGAAAACTTACGACCATACAGAGTTTTCTTGATCTTCTGAAAGAGAAGCCGAAAAGATAGAAGGTCAGTGGGGAGGTAAAGATGCCAAATATCCTTGTTGTTGAAGACTCAGCCACGATGAGACAGCTCATTAGTTTTGCCATGAAGAGGATACACGGAGCGAGAGTTATTGAGTCAACAGATGGCGTTGATGCGTTAAAAAAATTATCCTCAGAAAAGATAGATCTCATCCTCGCAGATATAAATATGCCTGTTATGGATGGGCTTAAATTAGTAAGCCTTGTGAGGGGAAACCCTGTGTACAAAAATATCCCTATAATCATTATCACAACAGAAGGTGCAGAAGAAGATAAAAAGAGGGCGCTCGCCATAGGTGCAAATGCTTACCTTTCAAAACCGATACAGACTCAGGATTTAATAAAACTTGTGAATGGTTTTATCTCATAAACCCCGTTAGAAAACCAACATTTCTCATAGAGTAGTAAATCAGACCATGCAGACCTGACAGAAGAATTTTAGCTCATTTTTTAAACTACTTGAATCTTCAACAAGTAATATCTTGGAGTTTCCTGAGTTTTCAATTTTAAATAGATATATTTCATTGATAACCAAGCATTTTTGGCAGTTAAGAAGTGGAAACGATTAAATTATTTTTCGTATGTTTTATTTAAAGGTGGTGTTATTTTTGTGTCATTCCTGCGGAGGCAGGAATCCAGTATTTTTAATGTTTTTCTTTTTTGATAGAAATTTCTCTGGATTCCAGCTTACG
>VGWZ01000017.1 GCA_016873595.1 Nitrospira sp. | reverse complement strand
ATGTCTTTCCCTGATATGCGAATTGCCATATCTACAGATTTGAAGTATTGAGGCGGTGTGGGATTTCTCTCTCCTGAAATTTCTATCTCAAAACTTGTAATCTCTACTTTCATCTTCCTGAGAAATGTGACCACATCTATTGCAAGACAACCTGCGATGCTCACCAGAAGGGTATCGGTTGGCACGCATCCCTCTTTTCTCGTGGGGTCATAATCAACTAAACAACCAGGCATCCTACCCGTAAAGACCGTATCCTTTTCCCATGTCAAAAAGGCTCTACTTACAAGAGGTATTTTTTCCTTGTAACCTTTTAAGGATTCATCAAGATCTTCAATCTCTTTTTCTTCCATATATTCAACCCTCCTTTACTTATTAATCCATAACTTCTCCAAACTAATAAGGATGTGTGCCCAGGATAACCTCTTTCTGAAACTTGGACTCGATTTTCTTTTTCAAATCCTCAGCATCAATCGGACATTTGGCAGTCTGTACTGCCTTCATCAAACAGGTTCCGAGGTGAAGGGCATCGAAATCCCTTTCATACAATTTACCCATATCCACCATAAGCGCTACCTTTGGCATAATTACGCCAGGACAGCCTCCGCAGTCATCCATCCCAATGACTTCCACATCGTAGTCCTTCCACCTTTCATACTCTCCTGCCTTCTCTGCTATCCCCTTAAAACACTTAAGACAGCCACCGACACAACTTATGCCCTTAATGTTTTTGCATGCTATTATAGCAATCCTCTTCTTTGACATGGAACCCTCCTTTAAGTATCATTTAGTTTTTACAGACATAATCTTTTCAATGTCTGCACCCTGATTGATTGATATGCCCGCTACAGCACTGCTGCAGTGTAAACTCGGGCAAATTTTGAGCTTCTAATAACGAAATATTTTCTTTCACAGTCATCGCCTGAGCTTGAAAAACCCTTATCCCCAATTGGTTTAACCTGCTCAGTGCACCTGCACCTATCCCTCCAACTACAATCGCATCAACCTTATGATTATTCAATGCCTTCATCGGACTACATTGACCGTGAGCATGATGCTGGTCTTTGTTCGTGATGATTGTGCAATTATTTTTACCAGTCTCAACAACAATGAATACAGGCGCAGAGCCAAAATGTCCGTAAACCTCACTCTCAAGACCTTCAGGTTTTAAAACCGGAAAACATACTTTCATCCCTGTTCCTCCTTTTGTTCGATATTTTTAAATCTTTCTTATCGCTTCATTTCTGTGTTCTTTGACAACCACAGCGACGTTGGCGAATGCTCACTTTAGCATATCCTTTATCCTCATCAGTTCTGTGAATGTTCTTGCCTTTACAGGAAGGACAATCTGCGGGCCTGCCTGTTCCATAGGGAATATCCCAGGTATGATTGCAGTCACTGCATCTGAATTTTCTTGTTTCAGCCATTTCAATTACACCTCCTTCAATCTTTAATGCCTTACCTTTAACCAGTGCCTCAGCGACCTTTTTATGGGCAGACTCAATTATCCTGCCAAATGTCTGGCGGGAGATGTTCATCCTTTTTGCTGCCTGTTCCTGATAGAAACCCGCAAAATCAGAGAGCCTTATCGCTTCAAATTCATCCACCGTTAAGATAATCTCTTCTAACATAGAGAGTGGTATTCCCCTCGGCTTGAAATAGTTGCTTTCAGGAAAACATCCAACTCGTCTAAGACATACCGGCCTCGACATTTAAAAAGGTACCCTCCTTTTCGTGTTTAATTATAAGCATATGCTCATAATTTTTCAAGAAAAAAATGGAATAAACAGGTATGTTTTATATGTGAGGCTCTTGCAAAAGTCATAAAATGAGGTAATTTATTGAGTATTTAAGGCTCTCCTTAGAGTAAAATATTCAGAACAAAAATTCTACAAAGAGGAGAGCCTATGAGACTTATTGAAAAGATATCATGGTTAAGGACAAAAATACAAGAGGATTTATTTCCACATCTTAAGAGATGTTTTATGGACCCGATAACAGAGAAGCAGAAGCGATTGATAATGATATTAGAGACAGTAGAGGTAGAGAGATATGTAACATCGCATTTATATCAATGGATGGGGCGACCGTTAGAGGATAGGCATGCCATAGCGAGGGCATTTGTAGCGAAGGCAGTGTATAACTATCCGACAACGAAGGCATTAATAGAATCACTTCACACGATGCCGAACTTAAGGATGATATGTGGATTTGTGAAAAAGAGTGATATACCATCGGAAGCTACATTTTCAAGAGCATTTGGAGAATTTACAGAGAGTGAATTGGGAGACAAAGTGCACAAGGCATTGATAGAGGAACATCTTTCAGAGGAGTTAATAGGGCATATATCGAGAGATTCAACAGCAATAGAAGGCAACGAAAGACCTAAAAAAGAGAAGGAAGAAAAGAAGGAAAGAAAAGCAGGACCGAAAAAGAAAGGTAGGCCTAAAAGGAAAGAAGTCAGGGAAGATAAGGAAGACAGCAGGATAAAAATACAGGTCAATCAGACACCTTCTGAGGCACTAAGGAGTATACCAAAGTTTTGTGATGTAGGGTGCAAAGTTAACGCACAGGGATATAAGGAGACATGGATAGGTTACAAGTTTCATGTTGATGTGACGGATAGTGGATTCCCTATTACAACAGTATTAACATCAGCGTCATTACATGACAGTCAAGTAGCAATACCGATGATGAAGATGGCAACAAAGAGAGTGACTTATTTATATGATTTGATGGATTCCGCATACGATGCAGGGCCGATATACGAAGTGAGCAAAGCATTAGGTCATGTGCCGATAATAGACAAGAATCCTCGCCGTGGAAGTGCGATACCAATGTCACCTGCTGAGGCCCTTAGGTATAACGAGCGGACAGCATCGGAGAGATTTAATAGCAGATTGAAAGATGAGTTTGGCGGTAGAACTGTAATGGTGCGTGGAGATAAAAAAGTTAAGCTTCACTTGATGTTTGGAGTTATAGCGTTATTTGCTGACCAGTTACTGAAACTGCTGATATAAGCAGAAAAAGTTTTTGAGTTGTTTTTATAGTCAACGGAGAAATACGTTTGGAAAGGGTTTGGCTGTAGCAAAAAACATGTGTTTCCAGCGCATTGTATAAAAATTGAGTTTTAGGTTGTAGAAAAATCTGCAAAATATATTTGAAGGGATGGTTTAAAAGCTATTTTTAAAAAACTTTTGCAAGAGCCTCAAGTATTTTTTGTATTAAGTTTTGTATTATTTTTTGTAATAAGTCTTCCATAGGCGCAATAAAAAGGACAGTATAAAAAGTAAGCTGTACACACCTACAATTGTCGGGCCAGAAGGTAAATCCCATGTAAAAGAGAGAAAAAGCCCGATCGTAACGCATAAGGCAGAAGCTATACATGAAACGAAAAAGATCATACCTATCCGCCTGGCAGAAATAAGCCCTATCATGGCAGGAATTATGAGTGAAGCGAAGACAAAGATTACTCCACAAATCTTCATAGATAAGCTAATTACAATCCCGATTGTTAGATAAAGTAAGAAATCTAAAAGATTTGCCTTAAGCCCGGTAGTAAAAGCGGTTTCTCTATCAAATGAGACAAAGATAAATTCTTTAAAGAAAATGGTATGCAGAGACATAATTAAAATAGAAGCAATCCCCAAGATTTTCAAATCCTGCCAGGTCGTATAAAGGAGATTGCCAGAAATGAGATTTAAACCTCTGGCTTCAGCCAGGGGATTTTTGGCAATCAGGATAACAGCTGTAGCAGCGCAAAAGGCATAGGTAAAGCCGAGAAGACTTTCCTTAGAAATATTCTTTTCAGTAAAAGGAATCCATAATAAAATTATGCCAGAAAGGGTCAGAACAAAGGCACAAATTATAGGATTAATTCCACTAAATAACCCTGAGGCAACGCCTAATGCTGCTACTTGAGAAAGTGCTATACCCATAAAGACAATCCTCTTTAATATGACAAATACTCCCAGATAGGCGCAAAGGCAGGCAGTTATTAAACCACCTAAAAGGGCAGTTTGCATAAAAGGTTCTTTAAAAATTTCTAACATCTTTAGCCCTTCTAAATAACGATTTGTTTACCGTCCAGATCTTTTAACTTTATTCTGGTCTGAAATATTTCTGAAAGTAAGTCTTCATTTAAATCTTGCTTTGCGATTATCCTGGATGGCATCTTGCTATCTAAAAATATAAACTTCTGGGCATAGTTTATAACTTCGTTTAATTCATGGGTTACTAATACTACAGTCAATTTTTGGCTTAAATGAAGGGTCTTTATCAGCTCCATTATCTCTCTTTCTGCCTTAATATCTAAATCAGCGGTTGGCTCATCAAGGATTAAAAAATTAGGCTCTATGCTTAAGGCGCGGGCAATAATAGTGCGCTGTTTCTGGCCTCCGGAGAGATTATAAAATGGCTGTGAGGCTAAATCTTGAATGCCAGTAATCTCTAAGGCCTCTGAGACCTTATCTTTATCTATGCTACGAGGCTTTTTAAAGGGACCGATGATCTTCGTCCTCGCCATCATCACAATCTCAAAAACAGTAAAGGGAAAGAGGGTGTCAATAAACTGCCTCTGCATGCAATAGCCAAAGCGTAAATCTCTGTCTTTTATAATCTCCCCGTCTCGGGGTTTTAATAATCCTATTATGCCGCGCAAAAGTGTGGTCTTACCTGAGCCATTTGGGCCAACTATACCTAAGAAATCACCTTCAAATATACTAAGGCTTAAGGAATCAAAAACCACTCGTTTGCCATAGCCCAATTTAGCGTTTCTAAACTCGACTATCCTTTTCATCCCTCTAAAGCCCTGGCTATTTTTTCTACAATTGTATCTACAAGGCTGAAATAATCCATGGCTTCCTTTGCGCCACCAACAGAATTAGGAACTACTACCACCTTAGCCCCAGTCTGCTGGGCAACAAACCGCGCAGGTTCTTCGTCATAGAAAACTTCCATTAAGATTACCCTGACATTTTCTTGCCTCATTCTTTCAATAACCTCTTTCAAATGGCCTGGCGACGGTGGAATTCCCGGCTTTGGCTCAAGTTCGCAGGCCACAATAAAACCGAACCTATTGGTAAAGTAAGGCCAGCTGCGGTGGTATACGGCAATCTTCTGACCTTTAAATGGCGCTAATTTCTTTTTCCATTCAATCAATTTCTTATCCACTCGCTCATTAAATTTGTTCAAATTCTTTTTGAAATAAGAGGTATCCTCTGGTGAAATCTCATAGAGTCTTCTGGCAATATTAGCGGCAATAACTTTTGCGTTTTCTGGATCAATCCAGTAATGGGGATTGCCATAGATATGAACGTGTCCCATAGAGGCATCGATTTTACTCGTGGGAATATCCAGTTTTTCAATACCTGCTGACACATCTAAGTAGCCGGGTTGCCCGTACTTGATCTTATGATTTCTTGAGGCATCAATTAAAGCCTGAATCCATACATCCAGATGCATTCCTACCAGGATCAATAAATCCGCATTTTTTAATTTCATTACCATAGAAGGTCGCACCTCGATAAAATGGGGATCTTGAGTTCCTTTAGATAAACTCACAACTTCTACTTTCTCTTTGCCAATTTCTTTTGCTATAGAGGCCAAATCAGAAGTAGTAGTAATTATTTTTATAGGTTTCTCTGCTCTTAAAGGCAAAGGAAAGACCAAAAGCAAAATTGCCAGACTAAAGACTAAAAATTTACTTATCTTCATTCAAGTTTCCTCCATGTATATTTTATGTAGGGGGCGGAATTTCACCGCCCTATCTAAAATAACCACAATTTACCCTATTCCAAAGGATGGGCATGTGGTCCGATACCAAAGATTGTCTGTAGATAGACCGTATGATTATTATCTTTTGCGTCGTATTTATACTGGAGCCTGAGTTTCGTTGTCTCAGTAAGGCTTCGAGTCAGTATTCCTGAGATAAAGGATTTCTCTTTTTTATCCGGAAAGGGTGTCTCCATCCAGTCGAAACGTATCCCTGCATCCCAGTATTTGTTGAAGCGATAGTTTAAGTGGCTATAAAGGCCCCATCTATCCAGGTCACCTACAGGCACATCTCTGTTCAAAAAGAGAAACTCATTCTGGAAAAGGAGGCGGCGGAGTCCTTTACCTAACCATCTATATGTTAAATCCATGCCGGCAACCTGGACCCTATCTTTATGCTCTCTGAAGTGACTGCCATAGCTCTTTACGCCACTTAAACCAAATTCCAGCTCCTGATTTTCTGCCAGATCAAAGGATGACCATAACCTTGTTGAGTAGGTCTCCTCAGCCAGACCCAGGATATCCTCTGCCCCTGCATGTTCGCTGTGATGATGTTCTTCAGAGTCAACATGCCAGGCACCCAAATCCAGTTGAAGGAAAAACGGGGTTGGAAGAAGATAGCTTAGATTTACTCCTGAACCAGAAAGTCCATGGTCGCCAAGGTAACTTCTTAGAACATCGGGTCTATCCACAAAATTCCAGTGATGTGGATGCCGTGGATTTAACTTTCCGAAATCCAGAAGTTTCTTTCCTATCTTAAGACTTAGATTGGGTACAGGGGTTTTTAAAAAACTGACATAACCTTCCTCTAATTCTGCTTTATATTCGCCATCGCTATGCCTGTGTAAGGTTGCTATGACATCAGCCCTGATATCAGGATATAAATAACCCTGCAGAGCCAATTCTGCTTCTCTGAGAACAACCTTGTTTCTGTCTGGTTCAGCTTTGTCATCACTGAATGTTCCAACAATATCACCGATTACACTTATATCTGGAAGTTCCAGTGGTGGTTTCCCCAGACCCGGCAGAGGTGTGGGTTGCTTAAGGCCCATCTCCTCTTCTGGTTTAGCCTCCTTTTCTTCCGCGCTAGTCTCATTTTTGACCTCTCTCAACTGTTCTTTCAGTTCCTCTATCATTTTTTGTTGCCTTTCAATGGTTTCCTGCTGTTTTATTACAGTCTCCTCTAATGTCTTGATTCTCGACTCTATTTCACTTCCATAGAGTTCTGTTGAAAAAAATAAGACAATGAAAAAACAAAATAATGCTATCTTTCTCATAATCCCTCCTGTAAGCAGAAGATCAGCATCCACCACAGTCCAAACAAGGTTTGGTACCATGGTGCAGCATTTATGTTTTGATGACCGACAGTTAGGAAGAAACTAAAGGAGGGCCGCGGGTTAGATTACTTTTATGAAAATGCTGTTTGTATGTTTGTCGAAAATCAAAGAAGATTTGGTGATCTGCTTGATATAAAATGGATAAAACAATTACCACCTCAGGGGCGATAGCAAAAGAAGCTGTAGCTAAAAAGTTGCAGGCTGGACAATTCTGAGGATGCTCACCATCGTCATGATGATTATGAAGCAGAGGATAACAACTATCAAACAGAAGATAAAGAACTACTCCGCTTATGAATACACTGATAGCGAAAATTCGCCTCAATGAAAGAGTGGTTTTCATCTTTCTTTATCTCTATCTCTAAGAATCAAAATATTTTTCCTTCTTATTCAAACAATGCCTACAAAATCCATTTACCTGCATGATATGTGAAAGAAGTTTTCCCTTTATTTTCTTTGTCACCTCTTTCTCTAACTCATTTAATCCACAGAAGTTTATGTCTTCTACTTTGCGGCATGAAAGGCAGATGAAATGATGATGGTGAGACCGGTTCTGACAGAAGTAGTAATAGAGCTGGCGGTTTGGATGGGTAACTTCTGAAATTATATTACCTTCAGAAAGTTCCTCTAAATTTCGATATACTGTTGGAAGGCCAATCCTTTTAAATCGCTTTTTCATTTTCTTCCATACTTCCCCAGGACTTAAATAGACCGACTCCTTCATTAAAATCTCAAGAATAGCTAACCTTTTCGGAGTGATCTTAAGATTTAATTTTTTTAAAGTTAGAGGAAAGTCGTTCAGCATATATCAATCCAATTTAAATGAAAATTATTTCTATTTAATTATATCTCTCCCATAAATGTCAAGTAAAACCAACATAAAACAGTAATTCTCGGTGAATTTGCGAGGCCTTGAGATTCTTCGCTGCGCTCAGAATGACAGGAAGCAAAGGAATGACAACAAGGGTTTTCGTAATGTCATTCTGAAAGAGCGAAGCGACTGAAGAATCTTTCAGTTTTTCACCGAGCATAAAATTTAGAGGATTAATCACCATGTCTCAAAGAGTCTCTTGATATTCCTCATTTCCTCTCTAAATGACTTTGCCTTCTCAAACTGAAAATCCCTATATGTCTTGATCCTGAGCCCTTTTGCTGATTCCTCAATTTTTACTGCCCCATCGAGATCTGTTCTGAATATCCTTACCCCATTCAGGACTTCCAATGTTTCTTTATGGGGATGACCGAAAGGATTTTCACGCCCCGCACTAATTATGGCAAACTGGGGAGAGACTGCTTCAAAAAAGGGCATGTGTGCAGAGGTCTTACTGCCGTGATGAGGAACCTTTATTACACTGCTTTTTAACCATTTTCCAAGATGCAGGATATCCTCCTCTGCCTCTTCTTCGATATCCCCCGTAAAAAGGAATGATTCATTCTTGCCTTCAATTTTTAGGACAAGAGAATCGTTATCAGCCTCAACGTTTTCATTCCCGTACATCGTGTAGAATTCAGGATAAGGATGAAAGACATAAATACTGTATCCCTTTCCTTCAACTATATCACCTCTATTGAGTGTCCTATGTCTTATATTGGCGAGGAAATTTTCAGGGAAGATAAACCTCCCATTGTCCCAGAGTTCTTTAATCTCAAATCTCTTTAGTATATAATCCAATCCTCCTATGTGATCAATGTGGACATGCGAAAGAATAACGGCGTCAATTGTCTCTCTGCCTTTATATTTAAGAAATGAAGCCGTTTCCCTCCCGCTCCTTCCTGTATCTATCACGATTGTCTTCCCATCGGGAAGCTCAACAACAGATGAATCTCCCTGACCAACATCGAGAAAAGTAATAGTAAGATCTTTCTTTTCAAAGATTGCAAGGGAGAAATAAATGAGTATAGGAACAAAAGGGATTAAAAGGGTATATCTCTTTTTACCTGAGAGAAAATAAAAAATAAACCCTGCATAAAAAAGGAACACGATAATCACAGGGAAAGCCGGTATTTTTATATCAGCAAAGGGGATGTCAGATAACAGCCTCACGAGGAAAATGCTCACATCTGAAACTGCTGATACCACTGGAGCAAATAGGTAATATCCTGTAATAAGGAATATAAAGGATGAAACAACTGATAGGGGTATAAGTATAAAACCTATAAGCGGAGCTATGAATAAATTCGATATGGGCGAGATGAGAGAAAAATAGTGGAAATGATATGCAACAAGTGGTGCGGTACCAACCGATGCTGATAGAGTAAGCAGTAAAACATTCTTTAAATACCTGATAATTTTTCTTTTTTCTTTTTTCTCTTCTTTTCTCTCGTCCTCCATGTAGCCAATTGAAAAACCAATAAACAGCACTGCGAGAAATGACAGCTGAAATGAGAGATTAAAGATAACGTCAGGTTTCCAGACAGTCAATATGAATGCAGCGAAAATAAGAGAGTTAAGCCAGAATCCCTTCCTGCCAATAATAAGTCCGAACAGGAAAAGTCCTATCATAATAAATGACCTCACCGCGGGAACACTGCCTCCTGAAAGGCAGAGATATGCAATCATGAAGGGAAGGCAGAGCAAGGCAGCAGCCTGTGAAGGGGTGAGAAAGATTGTTATCCTCTGTAGAATACGATATGGGAATGCCTGTATTAAAGACCTGAATATTCCGAATAAAAACACAGAGAATAATCCAAAATGAGTACCCGAAATACTGAGGATATGCGCAAGCCCAGTTGAATTAAATGCATTTCTCAGGTCTTCATTCACATAAGCCCTCTGACCTATTGTCATGGCTGCAATGAGAGACCCGGAATCCGTCTTAAAGTTTTCACCGATGTACCTGTCAAGTCTGTATCTGTATTCCTGAATCCTTGAGTTAAGGGATAGTTTCCTCTCTCCTGAATCTATCACATCAAGCAGGTTTGCATAGAGTTCCTCTTTGTTCCATCTTCCAGGGTTAAGTCTCGTCCTATCTCTCATAAATTTAATCGCAATCTCGTATTCCGTCCTTGAATCAAACTCTTTATCTGAAAAGAGCATTATTTCCCGTCCTGCAAGGTCATCCATCATCTCACCAGCCTTCATATCCAGAGCAGATTTTATAGTGAATGCCTGTTTGAACATATCGCTGTCACTCTTTACTGGATGTGATTCGAAAATACCTTTTACGACAAACTCTCTTCCGCCTATATACGACATGTCCTTAAGTGGCTCGTATCTTAGAAATGCAAAAGCTATTCCCAAGAGAATGAGAAAGATGAAAATAAATCTCTTTTTAATAGTGCGCCACAAAGAAGACAACAAAAAGATAAAACCTGAAGAATAAGGAAAATATTGAAATGTATAGAAAAGGGCCACACCTGATAGGAATGATAGAAAAAATAGCATCAGGTCATTTTTTCTTTAATAACCATTGAAATATTCTCAGCAAGTTTTGTTATGAGTTTTCGGTCCTCACCCTCGAGCATTACCCTGATTTTTGGTTCAGTACCTGAAGGCCTCACAAGTATTCTTCCCTTTCCATCAAGCTTCTCTTCTGCAACTTTTATCGCCTCTTCTATCTCCGGGATTGCTTTAATATCATGTTTGTGTTCCACTTCTACATTCTTCAAAATCTGAGGATAAAGTTTTATCTCGGATGCAAGTTTAGATAATCGAGCATTCCTCTCCTTCATCAAATACAGAACCTGGACTGCAGTAAGAGGTCCATCGCCTGTTGTATTATAATCCAGGAAAACAATGTGTCCTGACTGTTCTCCTCCAAACTTGTATCCTCCCTCGACCATCTTCTCCACAACGTATCTATCCCCTACCCTCGTCCTCATCAGTTTTATTCCATTCTTTTCAAGATATTTTTCGAGACCAAGATTGCTCATCACAGTAGATACAACAATATTCCCTCTCAGCATACCTTTTCTTTTCATTTCCACTGCCCACATACCCATAACCTTGTCCCCATCAACGACTCTCCCCTTTTCATCACAGAAGATTGCCCTATCTGCATCTCCATCATGTGCGATACCAATGTCTGCTTTGTGGAGCTTCACTTCTTTCTGAAGTCTCTCGATATTCAATGAGCCACATCCCAAATTAATATTCAACCCATCAGGTTTGTCATTTATCGAGACAACTTCTGCACCAAGTTCACGTAAAAGCCAGGGGGTCGTTTTATATGCAGCGCCATTTGCGCAATCAACAACTATCTTCATCCCCTCAAAGGTCATGCCTCGAGGAAGTGTTGATTTGATATATTCGATATACCGTCCTGTTGCATCATCCAGCCGGTATGCCTTACCAATGTGTGAACCTTTTGGCCTGTCCTTTTGCAGTCCGTCATCAAGCATGAGCTCCTCAATTTTCCTTTCGATTCCATCAGGAAGTTTAAACCCGTCAGAAGAGAAAAACTTGATACCATTATCTTCAAATAGGTTATGCGATGCGGATATGACAATTCCCGCATCTAATCGTAATGTCCTTGTGAGGAATGCAATACCTGGGGTAGGCAATGGACCGACGAGAGTGACATTCATTCCCATCGAGCATATTCCTGAGGTAAGGGCGCTCTCGATCATATACCCTGATAGTCTTGTATCCTTACCTATGAGGATCATATTTCTTCCTTGTTCAGCTCTCAGCACATGTGCAGCAGCCATACCTATCCTCAGAACTGTTTCAGGTGTCATCGGATGTTTGTTGACTGTGCCTCTTATACCATCGGTTCCAAAGAGTTTCACTTCCTGCCCCCTGCAATGATAACCTTGATTTTCACCTCATCTGATTTTGTCCTCATATTCACACCTGTTATATCAAGCTTCACATTATGCGAAAATGTCTCATTAACCCCTGTGATATCTATTGGCTCAGTCTTTAAATTATACATCTTTTTTAACTCAGACCTTACCCCTTCAATTACTACAGTTTTTGGCATCACATCTATAGATTTTACATAAAATCCACTTTCAGGAGTTCCTATAACCACTGGCCTCACCGGGACTGTTTTCGTGATTGTCTCATCGAGGAGCACCTTCACATAAGAAGGAGTTATATTTATCACATTTACCATATGGGGTTGTTTTACGTTGTCTTTATTTAAATAGTAAACACCCTCACCTTTTTTTGCTTTATTGAGGTCAATATAAACCCTTATATCTGATGACCTTATGTCCTTGACAAGTCTCTCCTGACCTTTTATGCTTAAACTCACTGCTTTCGCACTCTGATGAACCAGTTCGAGTCCTGCCGGGACATTCTTAAACTCAAGCGGAATATCCAGTGACATTTCTGAAAGGCCACGGGAAGTCACAAAAACCCATAGAAATATTGATAGCAAAACAGATGCGATCTTAAGACCAATGTTTTCTAAAAAAAGTTTCTTCACTTCTTTACCTTCTTTGTTGTAAATAAGTCAGTGAGAATATCTCTCAGTGTTCCCATATCCAGATGTGTTTCGAGCTTTCCATTCATTGCCATTGATATTCCACCTGTTTCTTCAGAAACAATTATGGCTACTGCGTCTGTCTCATCTGTAAGACCAAGTCCAGCACGGTGTCTCGTACCCAGTGACCGGTCCTGTTCTGAACTCAGTATTATAGGCAAAAAACAGCCTGCAGCAACAACTCTGTTCCCTTTAATGACGACTGCTCCATCATGTATCTGCGAGGTTGGATGAAATATGCTCATCAGCAATTCTTTCGTGACCTTTGCGTCGAGAGGTGTCCCTATCTCAACAAAATCCTTGAGACTTGTATCACGTTCTATAACAATAAGCGCTCCAATCTTCTTGTTTGCCAATGCGATGGTCGCCCTGACAATTTCATCGAGGGATTTCAGTTCTTCAGCAGAGGTAAATGTCTGAAGGAACTGTGTCTCTCCCATCTGGGCAAGGGCCCTTCTTATCTCAGGCTGGAAAAGAATGATGATAGCGATAACAATTTGTGCCCAGAAGCTATGTATAAGCCAACCTACTGTATAAAGCTCAAAATACTTTGAAACCAGAGATGCAAAGAGCAGGACACCAAGTCCGATGAGCATCTGTGCAGCCTTTGTGCCTTTTATGATAAGTAAAAGACGGTAGAGTATAAGGGACATTAGAACAATATCTACCAGATCCTGCCATCTAAGCTGCCTTAGTAATTCCATAATTCTTACTATAATACCATGAGTAATCGTGTAATTGAAAAATTTTGTATGTGTTCATCCCTGATTACTATTAGGTTTGAAAAGACAGTTTGACAAAAAAACATTTATACGTTATTTTACAATATTAAAATATATCGCGGGGTGGAGCAGTCCGGTAGCTCGTCGGGCTCATAACCCGAAGGTCAGAGGTTCAAATCCTCTCCCCGCCACCAATGACAAAAAGGGCTTGCATGTTTTGCAAGCCCTTATGCATTTGCAACCACCTGTAAAGGCTTATGTGGCAAGGGAATGATGAGACTATCTGACTCATCTTTTACCTGTTTTTCTAACGGATTGCTAACCGATTTAAAAGATTCCTCTAAAAGTCTTACCTGATGCCTGTTGAAGTTGGCATCATTGAATAAATGTCCATAAACATCTAAAGTGATATTGATACTTACATGTCCTAACTGTGTCTGAATGTATTTGATATTCTGTCCGGATGCTATCCTCATGCTTGCATTGGTGTGTCTGATACTGTGGAAGGATACTTGTCTTAATCCTGATTCTCTTAATGCACGATTGAAGTATCTCTTTACCACATTGTCATGTTGAGATAGCTTACCTTCAGGAGAGGGGAATACCACATCATACTCATTTACCGGGCAGACAAGTTTCCATCTTTGGAGTTCCTGGATAAGCGAATCAGGTATATCAACTTTACGGATCGAGTATTTAGATTTAGGTGTCTGAAATTGCCCTTTCCAGAGAGATCGCCTAACATGAATCTGTTTTGAGTTCCAGTCAATATCAATCCATTTCAGTCCCCATAGCTCACCGGCTCTTAATCCTGTGAAGACATCAGTTAAAATGGCTACCCTGTAATGGTTATCTGCTTTAGACAAGATTTTTTCCACTTCTTCAGGTGTAAGGATTTCAATTTCTGGTTTTGTTATCTTAGGTCGCTCAACATATTCAAAAGGATTAATTTTAAGATAACCCCAACGGTAAGCATGTTTAAACATCCCCTTGACAACCACAATCTCATTGCAGACTGTTTTAGCTGATACCGATTTTTTCCTATCTGCTATGAATGTCTGTAAGTTCCCTGTAGTAATATCTGATAGATTGCAGTTCCCGAAAGCAGGCTTAAGCAGTCTTTTAATGATGTCCCTATAGCCTAAAAGTGTGGAAGGCTTAACGCTTACCTCTGCATAGTCCCTGAGCCATAACTCTGAAAACTCATTAAAGGTTATCTCTGGAATTTCCCTGTAGGTCTTATTATCAATCTCATTTAGTTTATCAGTTAAGACTCTTTGAGCATCTTTCTTTGTAGGGCCTCTATTGTTAATTTATCTCCTTCTTTTTCATACATAAAAAACTTACCCTCTTTTGCCCAAAACTTCATGTCGGGGATTTTTTTTAAGTCTACACCCCATTAAAACCCTCTAAATCCATCTGGTTCATTTTTAAAACCTCTCTGAAGATATTCATCTTTAAAACACGATGATAAAAAAAATATTGTTAACAGCAATAACAAAATGTTGTTTTTTGTATTATCCATTACAAGCCTTATGCTTAAGAGTTTTGCTTTTAAAGTGCACGGCTTTGGGAGCTACCCCTATTCCCTGAGTTTCTGTATAACTCTATTCAAAGATATCGCTATGGCTTCCAGTCCTCTCAAAGATGATGGTCTTTTGTTTTCTGTCCACCTTATAGACCAGCAACCAGTCTGGTTCTATATGGCATTCTCTACGGTCTTTGAAATTGCCTGTCAAAACATGGTCTTTATATTTATGGTCTAATTGTTTAGCATCAATAAGTGTCCTGATAACCGCTTTTAACTTTTCTATATCATGCCTGCCTGATTTCTCAATCCTCTTAATGTCTTTTCTAAACTGCTTTGTATAGGAAGGTGTAAGCATTAAATCCCAAGTTTCCTAAACATATCGTCAGCATCTTTACACTTTACAAGCTCCTTGCCTTCATCAGTTTTTTTGAAGGTTCTCAATGTGGTTTTGTTTGGTATCCTCACATCAAAAGGTAATCCTCTATATAACCTCACCTGATTAAGAAATAAATTGACAGCCTCTGATAAAGTTAAACCTAAACGATTTAATATAGCCTCGGCCTCGGCTTTTACATCCTCATTAGCTCTTGCTCTTATCATTGCTGTTTTAGCCATATATACCTCCCTGGTATTTTTATTTATTGTATCACAGATGAAATACAATAACAAGCTGACAATACCCTAAAGGAAGTTGATAAAATCTACGTCCTAAAAAAAATAATCCCCTGCCCTATGAATACCACAGGACAGGGGATGTGGTGTATTTCCTTTCTAACCGTTTTCTAACGGACTAACATAAAATACCCCTAAAGAGACATAAAGGTGAGTATCAGCAAAAAGAGTATAATCCCTTGATGTCTTTATATTTCTTTATACTCACCTTTATAGTAGCTTATACTTTTAAATCGGCTCATAACCCGAAGGTCAGAGGTTCAAATCCTCTCCCCGCCACCAAGACTGACAAGGGTTTAGAGGAATCCCCTAAACCCTTTATATTGCCCATTTCTACCATTTTTCTACCAAAACTTTCTCTGGAGTTTCCTGAGTTTTTGATTCGCAAATCATACAAGCTGTTGAAATAATTGAAAAATATAAAAAAGAGAAGTAGACAAAAACCTTTTTAACCCCCAATACAAAGATTCCTGAGTTTCAAATACT
>VGWZ01000016.1:0-12500 GCA_016873595.1 Nitrospira sp. | reverse complement strand
TTATCTCTGCTTTATCGTCTGCTATTGCAGTTAAAGAAAGGATATCTCCTCTCCTCACATACCGTAAAATGGTACTTGCTGTGATAAGCCTTGGGCTGAGGACGGCCTGAAGACCGAGGCTATGGGCAAGAGGAATATAGTCAGTTTTGTTTACAATCGCTATGGTCTTTTGAACTCCTAATTTTTTTGCAAGAATTGATGACATGATATTTAACTCGTCATTATTGGAGACAGTTATGAATACGTCCATATCACCTATATTTTCTTCTATGAGTAATTTCTTGTCTGCTCCGTCTCCATGAAGTACCAGTGATTTTTTAAGGTTCCTACTTAAAAATTCACACCTCTCTTCATCCTTCTCGATAATTTTCACGTCTGCTCTGAGCTCCGCAGTAGATGCGATGTAATATCCTATTCTCCCTCCTCCGAGCAGCATGATCTTTTTTGCAGGTTTTGCTGGCACTCCAAACAATGCTACTGTATTTTCTACTTCTCCCTTTTTCACGGGGATGTAGATAATATCACCTCCTTTGATTACATCTTTTCCCGAAGGGATTATTGTCCTGTCTTCTCTCTCTATTATCCCTATGAGAAAATTTTTATTTAAGGATGCGCCTAGGTCCTTTAAGGATTTCCCGATTAAGGGGGTCTTCTCGGGAACTTTAAAGCCAATGACCTTTACGAGACCAGCCTCGAAATCTTCAACATCTGTTGCAAGGGGTACTTCAAGAAGTCGTACTATTGCCTTTGCGAGCTCAAGCTCGGGATTAATTGCGGGGTTTATATCAAGATTTTCCTTGCTGAGGAGTTTTTCGTTCTTGAAATACTCGGGGTTCCTTATCCGGGCGATCTTGCGTGGGATATTAAACACCTTTGCAAGGAGGCAAGCAATCATATTTGTCTCGTCCCTATCAGTGACAGCGAGGAGGATATCTGCTCTATCGGCCTCTGCTTCTTTAAGGGCTGAAGGGTCTCCACCCTCACCCTCTATAACAGCAACATCCATTTCCTCAATAATCCGCTTGAGTTTACTCCTATCCTTATCAATGACAACAACATCTATAGCCTCAAGGGAGAGAAACTTGGCTATCTGATAGCCTACCTCGCCAGCACCCACAATGATCACACGCATGAGAGATTATATCACAATTGAATATCACAACCCAAAAGCTTAAAAGGTCAATTTTTACTCTATATAGAAGATAAGTTTGCACCTTATGTATCATTTGTATTAAAAATGGTAACTGTTTAATGCTAATTTCTTAAAATCAGAATAGTTCATTTTATATGCAATATAGTGTTAAACTTTTAAATCCACGAAAATATGAGCATGAACACAGTAACAGGAAATACAAAGAACAGGCGCCAGAGGCTGAGAAGGATTTTATTCCTATTAGTTATTGCCTTTATCATTGGCCTTGTAATCTTTGTTTCAAGGGGCCCCCATATATCAAATACCCTCAAGAAGCTTATACTTCCAGAATTAGAGGTTGCATTGGGACAGAAGGTCATAGCACAAAAAATTTATATCAACATATTTCCACTTTTTATAGAAGTAAAAGGATTGAGGGTCTTTGATGAAGATGGCACAAAGATACTTCTTGCGAACAGAGTGAAAGGGTATCTGAGCCTCTCAGGGTTATTAAACAGGCATATCTCTATTCGAAGGCTTGTCATTAAAGAGCCTGATATATCCACAGACAGTAAACAACTTAATGAGGTAATCAAAAATATTAAGGCATATCTCGAAAAGGATGTGAGACCTGCAATTAAAGTCAAAATAAAGACAGTTGAGGTAGTGGATGGTGCTGTTTCTTTAATAGATGAAGATTCAAAAAGCCGGTTAGATGTAAAAGGACTTAAGAGTGAGGTTATCCTGGGAGAGAATCCGAAACTCAAAGCAGATATGAAGTCATTCACTATTAAAAAAGAGGGCTGGCCTGAACTCATAGGAGATTTAAGTGCTTCAACAGTATTGAGAAAGAATGTAGTCGAGATAGAAAGCCTTGAAATCGGATCACATGGTTCTCAATTCAAAGGAGAAGGTTTTTACCATGATGGTAAAGGCACTCTAAAAACCGAGATAGCCCTTGTTGTTGATTCCGTGAAGCAAGTTTTTAAACTCAAGCAAAAGGGCGAGGGAAGAATTTCTGCGAAAGGCGAGATAAGAACCGAAAGCTTTCAGCGTTGGGAGAATATTTTTATAGACCTGAAACTGAAAGGTGATTTCTATATTGAGACTTTAATGGAACTACTCAAAGTGAAGGAGAAGGTAGAGGGACTTGTTGATTTTCATGGCAAGATACATGGTCAGCTTCCTCATATTTCAGGGAATGCAAAGGCAAAGCTCCAGAAAGGAAATCTTTTCGGTGTTGATATAGACTCACTCATGTGCGATGTCACTTACCGCGATGGTGTGATGAGATTTAAAAATGGCCTTTCTGAATTATATAACGGTAATGCTCAGGCAGAGGCGTCTTTAAATCTTCCCGATGCTGAATTCTTTACTCTCAATGTGAAGTTCAATTCGATAGATAGTCGTGCAGCACTCAGGCTTATAGGGTGGGAGCCCGGGATACCATCTGGTAAAGTCGAAGGAGAGCTTGCCACCTCAGGCAGAGACTTTAATCCAGATGGCTGGTTTGTATACAAGAGTAAGCAGTCCATAGCCACTATTCAAAGCAAAGATCATCAACCCTCAATTCATAATGTTCTTGACAGGATAAATACCATAAAAGGGACTTATTCTCTGCGTGATAATCTCCTTTTTTTATCAATCATGAAATTAAACACTGCTTTATCTGATCTCGACGTGGACGGAACTGTCGATATTACCAGAAAAACGCTCAAACTCAAAGCCAGGCTTGCAACAAACGAGGTTTCTGATTTAATTCTGCCATATTACAAAGGAGTGAGAGGCAAGGGAAATTTTTCAGGAGAGATAACAGGCACATTTGGCAATCCTGAATTATCTGGGAAAGCTACTATTTCTCCTGTTTCTATAGATGGATACAGTGCGGATAGTATTACCTCTCACTTCACATATAATAAAACCCTCCTGAATATCTATGAACTTATTCTCACATCACCAGGTGAAGAGCACAGATTAAACGGAAAAATATCCTTTCCAGAGGCAAGGGAACTTTTCGAGCTTTCAAAACCTGTGTATAGAGTTGATGCCACCGTTAAGAATGCTCAGTTCGGAAAGATTATGCAGATAGTCTATAAAGACCTTCCATCAACAGGAAGACTCAACGCAGATTTGAAAATTGGGGGGAAGGATAAAGATATCGAAATGAACGGTAATGCCTCCATAGAGAAAGCATCAGTATATAAAATTCCGTTTGATATTGCAACCATAGCCTTTTCATATGCTCATAAGGAGCTTTCAATTAAACAGGCTTTAATCAAGCAGGGTAAATCTACTCTTTCTGCAGAAGGAAAATTATCTTCAGATAAAAGATTTTTTTACAAGGCTTCATCAAACAGAATTTTTATAAAGGACATCGGATTTGACTATGCGCCTGCTGATACTGTCTTAAGCTTACATTCCGAAGGGAGCGGCACTCTTACAAATCCTTCCATCATACTGAATGCAAAGGTAACAGGGGGAACATTTAAGAGTAAACCCATAGGCAATAGTAGTATAAATGCAACAATTAAAAACATGAATATCTCTTTGGATGCACTACTTTTTGATGAAAAAATAAAGCTCAAGGGGAATGGATATTTTGACGAGAAATTGCCCTGGACTGCTGAACTTGATATCCAGCCAGGCAGATATGATTTTATCTTAAGTTCAATTCTCAAGGATGTACCAGAAGACCTGTTGCTTAATCTCAGGGGCCATGTTGAGATGAAAGGTGACAGAAAACACATCACAGCCTCAGCAAATATAAACCAGGTAACCCTTGCACTTTTTGGTCAAAGCTTCTCGAATGATTCTGATATAAGAGTTCAGATGAGTAATGAAAAAATTTCTTTTCTCTCTTTTACCTTGCGGAGCGGGAGCGCTTCATTCAAACTTCGTGGAAGCATGGAAATAGGCAAGGAATATGACTTGTTCCTTGAGGGAAGTTCTTCTCTTTCACCTCTGAAGGGTCTTTCAAAAAGGATAGGATACCTGAGCGGGGATGCCCGGTTCAACTTGTCTGTCAACGGAAAATGGGAGAAGCCTAAGATAAACGGGGGACTAAATGTGGCAAATGCTTCATTTGGCTTAAAAGGTTATCATCAATATATCAGCTCACTTAATGGTTACTTCCACATGGATGAGGACCGGATTATTCTGCAGAAACTATCCGGTAAATTAGGAGGTGGTGACATAGGATTATCCGGCCTTGTATATCTAAAAGCATTTGATATAAAAAGATTTCATCTTGAAGCACATCTCGACAATGTTACTGCTTCTCTTTCGAAAGACTTCACCGTAAATTTTGGAGGTAACCTCTTATATCGGGGAACTCCAGCTGCCCAGAATATTACCGGTGAGGTAAAGATAAACAGGGCAATGTTTAAAGAAAGAGTAGAATGGAAAAGCTGGCTTCTCATGGCAAAAGCAAAAGAGAAACCCAAAGCTGAGGTTTCAGAACTTGAGAGAGCAGGTCTGAATATAAGGATTTCAGGTAGCGATAATATTTATATTGATAACAATATTGCAAGAGCCCCTATAAAGGTAGATATTGTATTAAGAGGAACATTATCACGCCCTATCTTATTCGGAAGACTTGAAGCACGAGAGGGGTCTGTCTATTTCAGGAATAATGAATTCAGAATAATCCACACAAGTGCTGATTTTGCAGACCCAAACAAACTCAATCCAGTTATTAATCTTTTCGCTGAAACTAATGTAAAGGGATACAATATTAAACTGAACCTTGATGGGCAGTTGGAGCATTTCAATCTTTCCCTCTCTTCAGACCCACACCTTGAGGATATGGATATTCTTGCTCTCCTCACTTCTGGACAGATAGGAAAACAACTCAAAGGCCTTGAGGGCGGCATAGGTGCGAGTGAAGCAACATCATTCCTGACAGGTAAAATTCAGGACGTTCTCGAGGAACGGCTCAGGACGATTACAGGTCTTGACAGATTTCAAGTTGATCCTTATATTTCTAAAACCACCGGTACAATTGGACCGATGGTAACTGTATCGAAACGGCTTGTCAGTGACAGGTTACTTGTTACATACACAAGCTCATTAGCTTCCACTGAGGAACAGATACTTAAACTTGAATACCTCCTCGATAAAAACATTTCCCTCATTGGTATAAGAGACGAAAAAGGAAGTGTGGGAGGTGATATAAAGTTCAGGTTTGAATTCAAATGAGCAAGAAAGGGGGAATAAGAAATTGGAAAGGGGAAGTTATATTTGGAAAGCTTTTTCTTATTATTTCTCATTTCATATTTCTTATTTTTTCCTTCTTAATGTTTTCTGCTTCTGAAGTTGAATGTGCAACAGCTGGTGACATAGAAATAAAGGGACTCTACTCAATCGGGAAAGAAGAACTACTTGACCTTCTCGACATCAAGCCAGATAAACAGATAGATAAAGAGGGTATAAGGCGTGGCATCAAAAGGGCCTTTTTAAAAGGATTGTTTGAGGACATCTCCATTGAGACAACCGATGGAGAAAAGGCAAAGGTTACAGTCACTGTAAATGAAAGGGATTTTATAGAAAAGATTTATGTGGAAGGAGAGTATGCCCTCTCCAAAAAAGTCATTAAGAATGCCTTTTCTTTAAAAGAAGGGCAGGTCATGAGATATGATATGCTCGGTGCTGCAATTGAACAGCTGAGAAACGAGATAGCAAAACGGGGATTCCCAGATGCCAGTGTCAATGCAGAAATTAAAAGACTGGAAAAACCATATAGGGTAAATCTACGTCTCTACATCAATACAGGCAAACCAGAAACGATAAAGACAATAAATGCAAGTGATGAGGTAAGAGCTATAATGAAATTATCCGAGGGCGACATATACGACCAGGTGAAATTGAGTAAAGACCTCGACAGGATAAAATCGCATTTCAAGGAGAATGGACATTTCAAACCTGTTGTAGACTCATATATATTTACTGAAGGAACTCTCACTATTACTGTCAATCCCGGTAAGCGTCTGAACATTTCCATGGAAGGCAACAGTGCTGTGTCAGCAAAAGCCCTTCTTAAAGAAATGCCATTTTTTGAAGTTGAAGACTTCAGAGATGATAATGTGGAAGAGGCAATACACAGGATGCTCTCTCTCTATCATAAGGAAGGATATCCTTTTGCACAAATCACACCTGTTATCACATCAGGGGATGAACTCATACGTCTTAATTTCTCTATATTTGAAGGAGCTCAAATAAATCTCAGGTTAATTAATGTTACTGGTATCAGTCTGCCAGAAAAATATCTTAAAGAGGTCATGTCCCTTAAAGAAGGAGGCATGTATAACCCGGATCTTATGGATAATGACAGAGAGGCAATTCAAGAGTTATATAATGCCCTCGGGTATCTTTCAGCTGATGTTGAAGATTTCCAAACAAAATATGAAGATGATTCTCATGAAATTGATATAGTGATAAGAATAAATGAAGGGTTAAAAACAGAGGTCGAGAAGATAAATGTTGTCGGGACAAACCTTATCTCAGAGGAAGAGATCAAGAAGATTATAAAGGTAAAGCCTGGTGACCCATACAATGAGGTTGATATCTCAGATACACGATACGGAATTATTGATTTATACAGTTCCCGTGGCTTTTCTGATGTAGTCGTCTCGGTAGAGAGACGCATAGAAGGGCAAAAGGCATCTGTCACCTACCAGATAAACGAAGGTACTGAAATAGTGTTTGGCAAAACGATAATTACCGGAAATTATTCGACGAAACACGAAGTGATAAAAAGGGAGTTGCACTATCGTGAAGAGATGCCTTTTAATTACCAATTTTTCTCCACCATCAGACAGAGATTCCATAGATTAGGTCTCTTTTCCGATGTTGATATTGAAATACTCGATAGATATGACCATAAAAAAGATGTACTCATAAAATTGAATGAAGGTAATGCAGGTGCTGTAGAATTTGGTCTTGGATATGGTGATTACGAAAGATTCAGGGGATTTTTTGATTTAAGTTACAGAAATCTCTGGGGCATGAACAGACAGTCCTCATTCAGGTTTGAGATGAGCTCTCTTGAGAAGAGATATTTATTTCAGTACCATGATCCTTGGTTTTTTGATGTCCCCATACCGTTCAGGGCATTCCTCCTTTATGAAGATAGAAAAGAAATAAATATTGATACCAGAGAGACACGGTATAGGCTAAAGAGGTATGGCACTTCAGCCGGACTGGAGAAAAAACTGAGTGACAGCCTGAAGGCAGAACTTTATTATGAACTCTCTCTTGTCAAAACATTTGATGTAAAACCGGATGTGATACTGAGCAGAGAAGATACCGGTACACTTATCATAAGCGGCATAAGACCCGGAATCGCATATGATACAAGAGACAATCCCTTTGACCCAAAGAAAGGAATCCTTTCTGGAGTCTCGATTAAGTTTACTTCACCTGTTTTTCTCTCAGAGACAAATTTTGTAAAACTTGTATTCCATGGGAGTACCTATCATGAAATTACAAAGGGAATTGTCCTTGCGTTGTCGCTCAGGGGTGGCGTTGCTCAGGGATACCATGATACCCAGGAACTCCCGATTGTTGAGAGATTTTTTCTTGGTGGCAGGACGACTGTAAGGGGTTATGAGCAGGATATGCTCGGTCCTAAAGGATCAGATGGAAACCCAACCGGTGGTAATGCCTTTCTCTGTGGAAACGTTGAGATAAGGTCATCTCTCGGCAAAGGTATAGGAATCGTTGCATTCCTCGACGGAGGAAATGTCTGGTTGAAGGCAAAAGATATGGATCCTGCAAATCTTAAATATACTACAGGGCTCGGGTTAAGGTATAACACACCTGTTGGCCCTATTAGGATTGACTATGGGCACAAACTTCAGAGGGAGAAAGGGGAAAGCAGTGGCGAACTGCATTTCAGCATAGGCCAGGCGTTCTAACTAAAAGTGAGAAGTGAAAAGTGAAAAGTGAAAAGTTAAAGAAACAACAAAAAACCTTATCCATATTTTTTAACTTGTTGCTCGTTACTTTTTTACTGCTGTTTGCTCTTTGTCCTCTGCTCTCTGCTGAAATGAGAGATCGGGTGGTTGCGTTTGTGGATAATATTGCAATAACCCTGAGTGAATTAGAGGAAACATATACAAAGACACAGAAGGTAACCCCAGGTATCACAAAAGATGAAGTCTTCAATACGATGATCAACAGGGTGCTCCTCCTTAGAGAAGCAAAAAAGCTTAAATTAGAGGCACATTCCGAGAATGAGATGCTCAGAGATTATTTAGATCTTAAAATAAGACCATTTATAAGAATAAAAGAAGAAGAACTGATAGATTTTTATGAAAAGCACATCAGGGACTTTTACGGCCAAGAATTTGAGCAAGTAAGAGAAAAAATCGAAACCTATCTTACCGAGAAAGAAATGAATGAGCATGTGAAGATGCATATTAATGAACTTAGGGGAAAAGCATATATTAAACTACAACTAAAATAAATAAAAAATATGAAATAGGAAATTAACAGTAAAAGCGATTATCACTTCCAACTTCTTACTTCTTATCTTTCAGTTCTATAATCACTGCGTGTTCATCACACTCGGGAAACTTAGGACACCGTAAACAGTCTCCCCATATCTTTTGTGGAAGGCGTGATTTATTGATATCAACAAATCCTATCTTTTTAAAGAAACCCGGGTGGTAGGTGAGTGCAAACACCTTTTTTAGACCCAATACCTTTGCTTCTTTAAGACAGTGTTGAACAAGATTTTTACCTATACCTATTTTCTGATATTGTTTATCTACTGCGAGAGAACGTATTTCTGCAAGATCCTCCCACATGATGTGCAGCGCACAGGCTCCGCATATAATTCCTTTATCTTCACATACAAAAAAATCTCTCAGGGTTTCATAGAGTTCATTAAGGGATCTGGGGATCATTGCCTCTCTCTTCGCAAACTCATTGACAAGTTTGTGAACCTGTCTTAGATCAGATATTTTAGCCTTTCTTATCTTCAATGAACTTCATCCCTTCAATAAGAGCATTTTTATTTACCCCAATGCTTTTCTTCTTTCTATCAGGCACAGTACTTTCAAGGGCATCAAACACATAGTTCTTCTCCAGCAGCCCGGTTTTTGCAATGAATGCGCCGAGCAATACCATGTTTGCAGATTTCGCATTCCCAAAAGAATGAGAAATTTCTGTTGCAGGAACTCCAACTATTTCTATATCTGTTCGTAGTTCAGGGTCTTTGATAAGAGATGAATCGAATATGAGAAGTCCTTTTTGTCTGAGCCTTGCCTGAAATTTCTTGAGTGATGCCTCGTTCATTACAATAAGTATATCAGGATTCGTCACAATAGGTGAGCCGATAAGTTCATCTGAGACGATCACCGTACAATTCGCAGTTCCTCCCCTTATTTCTGCACCATAAGAGGGAAACCACGTTACCTCCTTGTTTCCGAGCATACCTGTATACGCGAGGACCCTTCCGAAAAAGAGTATACCCTGACCGCCAAAGCCTGCTATTAAAATCCTGGTTTCCAGTTATTTCGCCTCCTTGGAACGTTGATATATATTATCTACGTTCCTTGAATTTATCTTTAAATGTTCCAAGAGGGTACACAGACATCATTTCTTTTTGAAGCCATGTGATCGAATCACGGGGTGTGAGTCCCCAGTCAACCGGGCATGGTGAAAGTATCTCGACAAGACTGAATCCCTTGCCTTCTATCTGATATCTGAATGACTTTTTTATTGCTCTTTTTGCATTCATGAGATTTTTATATGAATCTACTGATGTCCTGACAATATATGATGTACCGTCAATTGTGGACAAAAGTTCTGATACATGGAGAGGATAACCTGCTGTTTCAACATTTCTTCCTAAAGGTGTCGTGGTTGTCTTCTGACCGAGGAGTGTCGTTGGGGCCATTTGTCCTCCTGTCATCCCATAGGTAGCATTATTTACAAAAAATACCGAGATGTTTTCCCCCCTGCTCGCTGCATGAATGATCTCAGCTGTTCCGATAGCAGCGAGGTCACCATCACCTTGATAAGAAAAAATTATCCTGTCAGGCATCACACGTTTAAGTCCTGTTGCTGCAGCAGGAGGCCTTCCATGTGCAACTTCGAGTACATCAAAATTAAAATAATCATAAGCAAATACAGCACATCCAACCGGAGCAATCCCTACAACCTTCTCCCTTATACCTAAATTGTCAATACATTCCGCAATCAGCCTATGAATTAGACTATGTCCGCAGCCAGAACAAAATCTGAATGGTGCCTGTTTAAGGCTTAACGGTCTCTTGAATATCTTTTTCATTCGTCTCTCCAATAGTCTCAAGGAGCACTCCCTCGAGAAGTCCGTAGTCACTTACAATTAATTCATTAAATTTAAAACATTCCATTATGTTCATTGTAAATTGTATTCCAGGTATTATCAAGTCTGCTCTCTCGGGTTCCAGTCCTTTAATCTTCTTTCTTTCCCTCAAGGGAAGGGCAAACAACGCCCTCTTTATATCACGGAGTTTTTCCAGAGATATTCTATGGAGATGTATTTTTCCCCTTGAATAGGTCTCGAGTTTTAAGTCAATAGAGGCAAGGGTTGTGAAAGTTCCCGCAGTTCCTATCAAGCATGTATCCTTGTCAATCCGATGCTCAATCCTGGAGCTGAGACTGTCTAAAAATAAGGCAATCCCTTTTCCCAATTCTGCGATGTCTGCCTCTGAGAGAGGGTCGGTCGTTATAAAACGTGCTGCAAGTTTTATAACCCCAATAGGGATACTCCCCTTATCAACTACCTGTTTGTCTTTATAGAGAATCCACTCTGTACTCCCCCCTCCTATATCAATAATCAATGAAGAAAGAGCAGTGATGGATAAAGAATCATGAAATGATGAAAAAACACCTTTTACTATCAATTCTGCCTCTTTTTCGCCAGAAATAACTTTTATCAAGATTCCTGTATCATCAAATACCCTTTTTATAAATATCTCTGAGTTGGATGCCTCCCTTAAAGCGCTTGTTGCAATTGCACCGACAAATTTAACCCCATATCCTGAAATTATAGAGGAGAATTCCTTAAGTACTGCGATAGAGGATGCACTATTTTCATCCCTGAGTTTCCCGGTCTGACCCACGCCATCGGCTAATCGTGTGATCTTTCTCTTATAAAGTATATGCTCAATCTTTTTATTCTTAACACTGGCTATCAAAAGTCTGATGGTGTTAGATCCTATATCCATAGATGCACGTAATGACATAGTGTATTATAAATGACATCGATTACGCACCTCAAACTCTTTAAATGAATCAGAAGGGGGGCACCTTAAGAATTACCTTGATTTTTATAAGTAGACGGTTATAATATTCTCTAATTTAAAGTTGACAAAACCGTTATGGTATACTATTGTTTTAGCATTTCAACTAAAGTACTCTAAGTACTCTTGAAAGGAGGTGACAGTTTAATGAAGAAAGTTTTAGCTATACTTCTGTCATTGGTGCTTGTTGTCGCATTCTCGTTCACCGTGGGCTGCAAGCAGGCTGAGCCACCAAAACCGGCACCAAAGCCAGCTGAGGCACCACCAGCACCACCAGCACCAGAGAAAGCACCTGAGGCTCCAAAAGCACCAGAGAAACCAGTAAAAAAGTAGAAAGGGAACAATTCAGGGATGGGCATCCCCCATCCCTGAATTGTTCTGCAATAGTGAAACCTCAGTTATGCAGCTATCGATCTTGTTATCCCGCACAAGATTTTAAGAGGATAGTTGCGTCCATTTCTAAAAAACTTCAGAGATTAACTTTTATCGTAGCTCTCGAATAATTCATAAGACAGGCAGAGAGTATTTCCGCACTCTAAAGGTGAGAAATAATGAGGCAGTTGTTTCGATCGCCCCTAAATCATACAGCAAGCTTTAAAGCAATTTCTTTTGCATGCCATGCGATGCTTTTTATTATATCAAGCATGTATATATAAATAGCTGATGCTACAGGAAGGCATGAACCTTCAATTAAGCGTTCCTCATGTAATGTTGCATGTACCCTCCCCTAAAATTAGTACCACCCATAGTGCTAAATTTTCCGTAATATAACAGACATCATCATCTGGGACATGAGCCCTTCAAAGGAGGCTATGATGATGTCTGAAAAACATGGCAAGAGGTATACGTCAAGGTTCAAATTTCAAGTAGTTTTAGAAACACTTGTCGTTGCAAGTTAAAGACTTTTGCGACATTCCTTTATTTTCGAATGAACTACCCCGCAGCAGAGCAGGCTGTCCGACAATTATTTCAGCTCCTTACTCATAATACTTACTCTCAACAAAGTTGATACTCGATTCTTCCCATTTGGAATAATCGAGAGACACAATCACTTATATCTTCCTTTTTCTCCTTGA
>VGWZ01000015.1 GCA_016873595.1 Nitrospira sp. | reverse complement strand
ACAAAAACTATTGTCTGGATGAGCCATGGCGACAGAATCGAGCATTGTCCTTCTCACTTTAAACCCATAGCATATACAGCGAATTCACCTATTGCAGCTATGACAAACAAAAAAATGGGATTTTATGCTTTACAATTTCATCCTGAAGTTGTCCATACGCCAAGAGGATTTGATATTTTGAAGAATTTTTTATTTAAGATATGTGGATGCACGCCAACATGGACTATAAAATCCTTCATCAATACAGCAACAAAAGAGATAAAAGAGAAAGTCAGAAATAAAAAAGTTGTGTGTGGAATAAGCGGTGGAGTTGATTCTGCAGTTACCGCAGTGCTTGTACACAGGGCTATCAAAGATCAGCTCACCTGCATATTTGTAGATAACGGGGTCTTGAGGGCAGGAGAGGCAAAAAAAGTTGAAGATACTTTGCGAAGGCATTTTGATATGAACATACACTGCGTTGATGCCTCTGAAAGATTTCTCAATAAACTGCATGGGATTGTTGATCCTGAAATGAAGAGGAAGACAATAGGTAATGAATTCATAAAGGTCTTTGAAGAAGAGGCCAAAAAAATCAAAGGGGTCAGGTTTCTTGCGCAGGGGACATTATATCCAGATGTGATAGAGAGTGTTCCTTTTAAGGGCCCGTCAGCTACTATAAAAAGTCATCATAATGTCGGAGGTCTACTCAAAAGGATGAAGTTGAAACTAATAGAACCTCTCAGGGAATTATTTAAAGATGAGGTTCGACTCCTTGGAAAAGAACTCGGTATACCCGATGAGATAATAAACCGTCATCCATTTCCAGGGCCAGGCCTTGCGATAAGGGTTATTGATGAGGTAACACATGAGAGGTGTGATATAGTGAGAAAGGCAGATGCAATCGTCTTAGAAGAGATAAAGAAAGCCGGTCTTTACACCGAGCTGTGGCAGGCTTTTGTAGTACTTTTGCCCGTAAAGAGTGTGGGTGTTATGGGCGATGAAAGGACATACGAAAATGTGATCGCAGTCAGGGCAGTAAAAAGCCTCGACGGAATGACAGCTGACTGGGCAAGAATACCATATGATATTATGGGAAGAATATCAAACAGGATAATAAATGAAGTGAAAGGGGTTAACAGGGTAGTATATGATATAAGCTCAAAACCACCGAGTACAATAGAATGGGAGTGAGATTACCAGTAAAGCGACATCTGTCATTCCCGCTTGTCGGGAATCTTTCTGAAACAACCCCCCTGAATCCTCTTTGCTAAGGCGGACTAAGAAGGATTCTGGACAAGCTAGAATGACAGAAATTGATATGAGGATGTGATAATTTTCTTTTAGTGGTTATAAAGAACTATGGATATCGAGATTTATCTAAAAGAAAAACGTGAATTAATTGACTCATACCTAGAGTCCTATTTCAATGTCCCTTCTGAACCCCGTTTGCTTCATGAGGCAATGAAATATTCACTTTTTGCAGGTGGAAAGAGAATCCGCCCTATACTTGCACTTGCATCATACGAGGCATGTGGCGGAAGGGCCAATGACATTATTCCCTATGCTGCTGCCCTTGAGCTTATACACACATATTCCCTTATTCACGATGACCTGCCTGCAATGGACAATGATGACCTGAGGCGAGGAAAACCGACAAGCCACAAAGTTTTTGGAGAAGCAATAGCAATACTTGCAGGTGACGCGCTTCTTACAGAGGCATTCTCTATGCTATCGAATGATAGGATTCAAGATACAGGATTCAAGATACAGGATAATGATGCATCACGCATCATGCATCATGCATCATCACTGAAAAACTCTTCACTCATCACTCATCACTCTATCTTGCGGGTTATATGTGAGGTCTCTATGGCAGCAGGTACCCATGGCATGGTTGCAGGTCAGGTTCAGGACATACTTTCAGAAAACTCAAAGCCTGATAGAGATACACTTGCCTTCATCCACCTTCACAAAACTGCTGCACTTATCACCGCATCTGTCAGGATCGGGCCAATACTTGCTAACAGCGATGAAGATGCTTTAATGGCTTTGACAAAATACGGCGAAAACATAGGACTCGCCTTCCAGATTGTTGATGATATACTGAATATTGAAGGCAATACAGAGGAGCTCGGTAAACCGGCTGGTTCAGATGAGAAGATGAAGAAGATGACCTATCCCGCGTTGTTTGGCACAGAAAAGTCACGACAAAAAGCAGAAGACTTAATCTCAAACGCAATAGATGTACTTAAGGTATTTTCTTCTGAAGCAGAACCATTAAGAGAAATTGCCCGCTATCTCATAAAAAGGAGCGTTTGATGTATCTTGAATCGATCAAATCACCGTCAGATTTAAAAAATCTCTCTGTATCACAACTCAAAGAACTCGCAAAAAAAATAAGAGAGACAATAGTTGAAACGGTCTCACGAAATGGTGGTCATCTATCCTCAAACCTTGGCGTGATCGAATTAACCATTGCTCTCCACCATGTATTCAATTCTCCAGTCGATAAAATAATATGGGATGTTGGTCATCAATCCTATTCCCACAAAATTCTCACCGGAAGATACGAAAAGTTTTCAACCCTGAGAAAATATAAAGGTATTTCTGGCTTTCCTAAGAGACAGGAAAGTGAGCATGATACGTTCGGTACCGGACATAGTTCTACATCAATCTCAGCAGCCCTTGGAATAATCGAGGGGAGAGATAAAAACAAAGAGGATTTTAAAGTTATCGCTGTTATCGGCGATGGAGCAATGACATCTGGACTTGCGTTTGAGGGGTTAAACAATGCGGGCCATCTTAAAAAAGACCTCATTGTCATTCTCAATGACAATGAGATGTCCATTTCCAAAAATGTTGGTGCCCTCTCTGCATACCTCAACAGGATACTCACAGGAGAATTCTATCGTAAATTTAAAAAAGAAACCAAATCCTTTCTCGAAAGCATTCCAAAATTAGGGGTACCTGCTGCAAAGATAGCTCAGAAGACAGAGGAGATGCTCAAGGGAATTTTCTTGCCAGGAATCATATTTGAGGAACTCGGATTTAATTACTTCGGTCCTATAGACGGCCACAATATTGAGCTTTTAATTGAGACATTGAAGAGAATAAAAACAGTATCATCACCTACACTCATCCATATCATCACAACGAAAGGTAAAGGCTTCGAATTTTCAGAGAAAAACCCATCTCTGTTTCATGGAATCGGTCCTTTCAAGCTCGAAACAGGCACCCCTATAAATGCAGACAGTCTCACCTACAGTGAGGTTTTTGGTAAAACCCTGACAGAACTTGCAGATCATGATAATAAAATAATTGCTATCTCAGCAGCGATGAAAGAAGGTACTGGCCTTGTCCATTTCGCAGAAAGACACCCTGATAGATTTTACGATGTGGGCATTGCAGAGCCACATGCAGTAACTTTCGCAGCAGGGCTTGCAACACAGGGATTAAAACCTGTCGTTGCAATATACTCTACCTTTCTTCAAAGGGCATACGATGAGATAGTCCATGATGTCTGCCTTCAGAACCTCCACGTCGTATTCGCCATTGACAGGGCAGGCATAGTAGGTGAAGACGGACCTACCCATAGCGGGTTATTTGACCTATCATATCTTAGACATATACCAAATATCGTTGTCATGGCACCTAAGGACGGCGTTGAACTCAGAGCTATGCTTGAGCTTGCTTTAACACATAGTGGACCTTCTGCCATAAGGTTTCCAAGAGGGAAAATACATTCTGCAGCCATAAATCATCAGGAATCCGTCGGAGAATCACCTGTCACCTTTACTATCGGAGAGTCTGATGTTCTTAAAGACGGGGAGGACATAGCAATATTGGCAATAGGGAATACTGTTTCCCCTGCCCTATCCGCTGCAGAACGACTTGAAAATGAAGGGGTCAGTGCAATGGTTGTCAA
Source organism: Nitrospira sp. (assembly GCA_016873595.1). Taxonomy (GTDB): domain Bacteria; phylum Nitrospirota; class Thermodesulfovibrionia; order Thermodesulfovibrionales; family SM23-35; genus VGWZ01. Next base: position 12,383 of record VGWZ01000015.1, on the reverse strand, counting down.
TGCAAGATTCGTAAAGCCATTTGACCGTAATCTCCTCTTATCTATGACTTCGAAAATTAAAAAGATAATCACGGTAGAAGAAAATGCACTCGAAGGTGGTTTTGGAAGTGCAGTTATTGAACTCCTGAATGACATGGCAATCCATGATGTTCGGGTAAGGCGGCTCGGCATACCTGATGAATTCATTGAGATAGGTCAACAAAGTGAATTAAGGAAAAAATACGGGCTTGATGAAGAAGGGATTTATCTTGCTGTGCTTTCATTCCTCAAAGAGCCAACGTATAGCCATTGAAAGAGAGATTAGATAAAATTCTTGTTGGCAGAGGGCTTGTAAAGAGCAGGGAAATTGCAAAGGCCCTCATCATGGAAGGAAAAGTATTTGTTGATGGCCAAAAAGTAACCAAAGCAGGCACCTCTGTGAACCACGCGTCAGACATTCTACTCAAAGAAGTAGCCCTGCCTTATGTGAGCAGAGGAGGACTCAAACTTGAGGCAGCAAGAATATTTTTTCACATTAATGTAACCAATAAGGTTATTATAGATGTTGGTTCATCAACAGGTGGTTTCACAGATTGTTTGTTGAAGAACGGTGCAAAAAAGGTCTATTGTATAGATGTGGGTTACGGACAGCTCGCATGGTCTCTTAGAAAAGACCCGAGGGTCATAGTGATGGAAAGAACAAATGTACGACACCTTGATACTATAGTCTGGGGTGAAGGTTCAAAATTCAGTGGCCAAGCGTTTGAAGAACTCATAAAGAGCACTATAGATATGGCTACAGTAGATGTTTCATTTATATCATTGATAAAGGTGATTCCTGTAGTAGTGCAGTTTCTTAAAGAAGAAGGTACGGTGCTCGCGCTTGTCAAGCCACAGTTTGAGGTTGGAAAAGGTGAGGTAGGAAAAGGAGGCATCGTGAGAGAAGATGAAAAAAGGCTAAAGGCTGTGGAAGATGTACGAAAAGATTTAGAGAAACTCAGCCTTAGGACCATAGGCATATTTCAATCACCCATTTCTGGGCAGAAAGGCAATAGAGAATATTTTTTATATATGAAGAAGGAACCGTATGGAAGAGACTAAACTTCTCCTTGAATTAGATCTTTCACTTGCATCCCGAGAAGTAATAGAAATACTCATTGAAGATACATCTGAACCTTCTATATTCGCTGACATAGCAAAGGCAAACACTCATAGGCCTGAAATACTCAGAATTCTCATTGAAAACCCTGATACACCTGATGAGGTAAGACAGCAGATTGTAAAAGTTCTTAGTGCCCCTGTAAAGATCCCATCAGAAGTTGCAAGGGTCAGGAAAACGCCCGAGATGCGTGCAGAGAACATTTTCCAAAGGATTCAGAGATTAGGTGTCATAGAGAAGAGGCATCTTGCGCGGATGGGCGGTAGGGAAATCAGGTCGGTTCTGATAAAGGATCCGAATAAAGAGGTACTGTTAACTCTCCTCGATAACCCCAAACTCACAGAGACTGAGATAGAAATAATGGCTAAGTCGCGCTCGATACCGGAAGAAGCATTGAGGAAAATATCAAAAAAGAGGGAATGGATGAAAAAATATCCAATAGTTCTTGCACTCGTGACAAATCCGAAAACTTCACCGGGCATTGCGGTTACGTTTGTGAATGAACTGAAAACAAGAGATCTTGCAGTTCTTGAAAAAAATATAAACATTTCAGATGCTGTACGGACCACTGCTAAGAACATCCTCCAGTCGAGAAGAGCACACTAAAAAGACTCTAAAAATCTGTTGCAAATTTTATCTAAATAACTTTAAATATAAATTTACATCACATTATCAAGATAAAATGGAGCCATAATGCTGAGAACCTTTAAAGTAGAAAAATTCCATGCGAGTATCATTCCAGAATCGACATTGTTTAAGGTATTAAAATACCTCGATAAAGAAGTCATCGAAACACCCTTTCTTCTCATAGACAGCGAAATGATCAAAGAAAAGGTATCAATGATTGGCCGGCACATCAGAAACTCAAAAATATTCTATGCAGTTAAGGCAAATCCAGACATTGAGATACTTAAATTCCTCAATGAACTCAACCTGGGCTTTGAAATATCATCTGAAGGAGAACTGGAAATACTTTCGTCGTTAGGGGTAGAACCAGAAAGGATCATATCAAGTAATCCTGTAAAATCTCTAAAATTTTTAAAAATGGCTGCGAAGTATGGTATACATTTTTTTTCCTATGATTCTGCTGATGAGGTAGACAAGCTCACAAAGGTAGTACCGCACTGCAATGTCTACGTGAGACTTTCGGTCCCGAATGAAGGCAGCGAGTGGCCACTGAGCAAAAAATTTGGTGTTGAACTTGATGAAGCTGCAACACTTCTGACTTATGCGAAAGACAAGGGACTTAATCCAGTAGGCATTACCTTTCACGTTGGATCTCAGTGCACAAATGTATATAACTGGAATATTGCACTTGATAAGGCAAAGGCTCTCTGGGAGTTAGCTGAAAGAAATAAAATAAAGTTAACCCTTTTAAATATCGGTGGTGGTTATCCCATAAAATATACGAAGAACGTGGTAAGTATTGAAACGATAGAGAAAAATGTAAATAATCTCATTTATGATAAATTTCCCAAGAATATAGAGATACACATTGAACCTGGCAGAGCCGTTGTCGGAGAAGCAGGCATTTTTGTAGCAACAGTAATCGGTAAGGCACAGAGGTCTGATGAAGAGTGGCTTTACATTGATATAGGTGTCTTTAATGGATTGATGGAAAGCGTTGGAGGAATAAAATACAGCTATATTGTTGAGAGTTATAAGCACACAAAATATAAAAAAAGATATACAATCGCTGGACCAAGTTGTGACAGCTTTGATGTAATAGACAAAAATGTCACACTCCCTGAACCTGATACAGGTAATCTGATTCTCATATTATCCAGCGGTGCGTACACAGTATCCTATGCATCGGAATTTAACGGTTTTTCAATACCAAAAACAATTCTTATACAGAGAAAGGGAAAACGATGATCAAATTTTTTGAAAAAGCACCATATGCACCAGTCGAATATTCTTATGATGTCGAGGAGATCCTTTATAAGGAGAAGAGTAAGTTTCAAGAAATCATAGTGATAAAGAATCCACACTTTGGGAAAATGCTCATCCTTGATGATGTCGTCCAGTTAACTGAGAGGGATGAGTTTTTTTACCATGAAATGCTTACCCATGTCATAATGCATGCCCATCCTCATCCTAAAAAAGTTATTGTCATTGGTGGTGGAGACGGAGGAACAGTGAGAGAAGTCTTAAAGCACAAGAATGTTGAGAAGATATACTTTGTAGAAATAGATGAAGAGGTAATCAATGTATCAAAAAAGTTTTTCCCGACTGTATCATACGGTATCGATGATCCGCGTGTAGAGATAAAGATCATGGATGGGGCTGAGTTTATACTGAAGAAGAAATCTGCAGATATAGATGCCGTAATAGTGGACTCTACAGACATTATTGGTTTTGCAAGAAGTCTTTACACAACGGATTTTTTTACTACCTTAAGAGATTGCCTGACAGACGAAGGCATGTTTGTGACACACTCAGAGTCATTTCACTTTCATATGGATATGGTTATTGAAATTCAGGAAACACTGAAGAAGGTCTTTCCGGTAGTTGACCTCTATACTGCTCCAATTGCAACCTATCCAGGGAACTGGTGGTCATTTTCATGTGCATCAAAAAAATACGGTTGTCGAGAAATCAGAAGAATTCCCGAGATTGAGACCAAATTTTATGATAGCGAGATACATTTACAGAGTTTTGTACCTGAACGCTTATATGAAAAACTTTTAAACAAAACTCTGAAATGGTAAGTAATTATCATTACGGCTCATGAGAGGAGTTTAAAGCTAAGTTATGAAAATCGGGAGTAATTGGTTCATTGACAGAGACAGTAAATACAGATGGATATACCATAAAATCAAAAAGCATCTGTTATCAACGAGGACAAAATATCAGAATATAAAGCTTATTGACACGTATAACTTCGGCCGTGTTGTCATTCTGGATAACAAAATTCAATCTTCCGAATTTGATGAATTCATTTATCATGAAGCACTTGTACATCCCACTATGATTGCGCACCCTGAGCCCAAGAACATTTTGATACTTGGCGGAGGTGAAGGTGCAACATTACGAGAAGTCCTCAAACATCCAACCGTTAAAAAGGTTGTGATGGTAGATATTGATGAAGAATTTGTAACTACATGCAGAAATCACCTTGAGAATTGGCACGGGGATTCCTTCAATGATGAAAAAGTCACCTTAATTTTCGCTAACGCAATTGAATACATCAAAAAGTCAAAATCGAAGTTTGATGTCATCATTGCTGATATCAGTGACCCTGTTGAAAAAGGTCCTGCTCAGCTCCTCTTTACAAGAGAATTTTATTCTGACATAAAAAGAACACTGAAACCCGATGGAATCTTTGTCACTCACGCAACAGAAGTTCAACATTTTCCTGATAAGAGCCTTTCTTCCGACATATTGAAAACACTCGTTGAAATTTTCCCTGTAGCTGAATTCTATTATGAATATATCCCGAGCTTTGGTTCTTTATGGGCATTCACATCTGGTTCATTAAAGTACAGTATAAAAAAGATGCCTTCTATAACGATCAAAAGCAGATTAAAAGAAAGAAGGCTCAAAAACCTGTTCTATTATGATCATGAAACACACACAAGATTATTCTGTATACCCAAATACCTGAGAAAGCTCTTTCTCACCGGTTAAATTACTTTTTGATATTATTTTGTTAATTCATTCATCTGATATTTTTATATGGTATAATAATAAGATTTTATTTTATTTGATAGTCTACAGGGCACAATGGAAAAGAAAGTGAAAAAAGCTATATTTCCTGCTGCAGGACTTGGGACAAGGTTTCTCCCTGCGACAAAGGCATCACCAAAAGAGATGTTGCCTATCGTTGACAAACCGATGATCCAGTATGCTATTGAAGAAGCAACTGCATGTGGAATAGAGGAGTTTATCATTATTACAGGAAAATACAAACGCTCCATAGAAGATCACTTTGACTCCGCATTCGAACTTGAAGAGAGCCTGAAAAAGGCCGGGAAAAAGAGACTTCTCGAAGAGATCAGCCGATTAAACCACATAAACTTTGCCTATATCAGGCAGAGGGCAGCCCTTGGACTTGGTCACGCAATTTATTGTGCGAAGCCCTTTGTAAAAGATGAACCTTTTGCCGTTCTCCTGAGTGACGATATTATTGACCCTGATGATACCTTACTGAAGGATATGATCAAACTCCATAGGGAGTTGAACGCTCCTGTACTTGCCCTTCAGCAAGTCCCCATGTCAGAGATTCATAAATACGGAGTGATTGATGGGATAAGAGAAAGAGATGGTGTGTACAGGATTAATAAACTTGTAGAAAAACCTAAATCATCAGATGCACCATCTGACATGGCAATAATCGGCAGGTATATTCTTACACCTGATATCTTCGACATTCTTGAAGGTATCGGCCCTGGAAGAGGTGGTGAGATACAACTCACAGATGCTCTTTGCAGTTTATTGAAAAAACGCCCTATATACGGATATCTATTCAAAGGAACCAGATATGATGCAGGTGATAAAGTTGGTTACCTTAAGGCAACGGTTAACATTGCCTTAAAAAATCCTCAAGTTTCCGATCAATTTAAAGAGTATCTGATTGAAGTCGTGAAAAGTTTAAAAATTAATGTATAGAAAAATGTTAAGGAGTGACCGTGGTAGAAACAGAAAAGAAGAGTAACAAAGAAATAGAGATACCTGATAACATACCAGTACTTCCTGTGAGGGATATTGTTGTTTTCCCTTACATGATACTTCCTCTTTTTGTCGGAAGGGAAATGTCAATAAAAGCTATAGATCATTCCCTCAATTCAAACAGACTGGTACTTCTCCTCTCACAAAAGGATTTAAATATTGAAAATCCAACTCCTGATGACCTTTACTCAGTAGGCACAGTAGCGATTATCATGAGAACGCTCAAGCTTCCTGACGGAAGGGTGAAGATACTTGTGCAAGGTCTGAGTAAAGCACGCGCATTGAGTTATTCTCAGACAGAGCCCTTCTTTTTAGCAAACATAGAAAAGATAGTTGAGAAAAAACCCCAGACACTTACCATTGAAGATGAAGCACAGATAAGGACAATCAAAGAACAGTTAGACAGATCTGTCTCTCTCGGAAAGACGATACTTCCTGATATTATGGGAACTGTGGAAAATATTGATGATCCCGGAAGACTTGCGGACCTTATTGCCTCAAATCTTGGATTAAAAACAGAACAGGCACAGGAGGTGCTCGAGACAATTAATCCTATGAAAAAGTTGAAGCGTGTGAGTGAGATATTAGGAAGAGAAATAGAGCTTCTGATAGTCCAACAGAAGATCCAGTCCGAGGCCAGAGGAGAAATTGATAAAACACAACGTGAGTACTTCCTGAGAGAACAGCTAAAAGCAATACAGAAAGAACTCGGTTCAATAGACGAAAGGGCTGAAGAAATTAAAGAACTCAGTAAAAAGATAGAAGATGCGAAGATGCCTGAAAAAGTAATGAAAGAAGCCGAGAAACAGATCAGACGACTCGAAAAGATGCACCCGGACAGTGCAGAATCTGCTACTGTGAGGACATATCTTGACTGGCTTGTTGAGCTTCCTTGGTCAAAGAGCACCACAGACAACCTCGATATCAAAGCTGCTGAGAAGGTTTTAAATGATGATCACTATGATCTGGAGAAGGTAAAAGAGCGTATTTTAGAATACCTTAGCGTTAGAAAGTTAAAGGAAAAGATGAAGGGTCCTATCTTATGTTTTATTGGTCCCCCGGGCGTAGGAAAGACTTCTCTCGGAAGGTCTATTGCAAGGGCTCTTGGGAGAGAATTTGTCCGTATGTCTCTCGGAGGGATGAGAGATGAAGCAGAGATCAGGGGACATAGAAGGACGTATGTGGGAGCCTTGCCCGGAAGGATAGTACAGGGAATAAAAACATCAGGTACAAACAACCCTATATTCATGCTGGACGAAATTGATAAAATTGGCATGGACTTCAGGGGAGACCCCTCTTCTGCTTTACTCGAAGTTCTCGACCCTGAACAGAATAACTCCTTTGTAGATCATTATCTTGCAGTTCCTTTTGATCTTTCAAAGGTTATGTTTATTACCACTGGTAACCTTGTAGACACAATACCCAACCCTCTCAGAGACAGAATGGAGATAATATATCTCTCCGGCTATACAAAAGAGGAGAAGCTCGGCATAGCAAAAAACTATCTTATACCAAAGCAGTTAGAAGAACACGGTATCAACAGTAAGATACTTAAGATCACAGACTCAGGGCTTATCAATATAATTTCACAATATACAAGAGAGGCAGGGGTAAGAAACCTCGAGAGAGAGATTGCACATCTCTGCAGGAAAGTAGCAAAAAAGATAGCTGAGGGCAAAGAGAAAACATTTGTAATTAAAGCAAAAAACCTTCATAGATACCTCGGCGTGCCTAAATTCCTGCCTGAAGAAGAGATGGAGAAGGATGAGATTGGCGTTGCGACAGGACTTGCATGGACAGAGACCGGTGGAGACATAATCTACGTAGAGGCAACGACGATGAAAGGTAAAGGTCATCTTACGTTAACAGGACAGCTTGGAGATATTATGAAAGAATCTGCCCAGGCTGCGTTGAGTTACGTGCGTTCAAGAGCAAAGAAAATCGGCATAAAAGACGATGTATTTTCTAAAACAGATATTCATATCCATGTTCCTGCAGGCGCAACACCAAAAGACGGACCTTCTGCAGGTATTACAATGGCGACCTCGATTGCATCCGCCTTCACAAATAAGCCAGTTAATAAGAATACTGCAATGACAGGAGAGGTGACATTGAGAGGAAGGGTGCTTCCTATAGGAGGTCTGAAAGAAAAAACCCTTGCTGCAAAGAGGATGGGAATTAAAAAGGTCATTATCCCGAAGAGGAACAGAAAAGACCTTGAAGATATTCCAAAATATGTTAAAAAAGATATGGATTTTGTTTTCGCTGATACAATGGATGATGTACTCAACGTTGCTTTGAAAAAAGACCACAGACAAAAAAACCAATTAGTCTCCAATCAGAAAAGACAGAAGTCTATTCACTAATATGAGGCTTTCTCAAATCGGGGAACTGTCCCTTTTAGAGCAAATAAGGAAGAGGTTTGAAAAACAATCACGCACTATTATTGTCGGGATAGGCGATGACGCTGCTGTATTAAAGCAAGGAGATATGACCCTTCTCGTGACTACCGACATGATGGTTGAGGGTGTTCACTTTGACCTTAATTTTACAACTCCCTTTCAGATTGGTTTCAAACTGGTATCCGTGAATGTAAGCGACATCTATGCCATGGGGGGAAAGCCCAGATACCTTTTACTGAGTCTTGCTATGGATAAAAATACAGAAAAAACATTTATTGACAAATTCTTTGACGGAGTTCAACGGGCAATAAAATTATATGGCATATCTCTTGTCGGTGGAGATCTTTCATCTTCAAAAAGTCTCATGAGTCTGTCAGCAACACTCATCGGAGATACAAAAAGGCATATTCAACGCTCTGGTGCAAGAGTGGGAGATAAAATCTATGTAACAGGGCCTCTCGGGGATTCAGCCTGTGGTTTAATGTTGTTGAAGAAAAAGATAAAAAGACCTATACCTTTTGAGAACTCAGATACCCCCACCCCACCCTCCCCCTTGAAGGGGGAGGGTAAGGGAGGGGGTAAAAGTCGGTCACCCGATCTCTTGACTCTATGTTCTGAATTGGGTTTACCCTGGAAAGTGGTTGAGCCATTACTTAAGAGGCATCTTATGCCTGGGGCAAGAGACCCGAAGAAATTTGTCAGGTATGCAACAGCTATGATTGACATAAGTGATGGACTCCTTATTGATTTGTCAAGGCTCTGCGACGAGAGCAAGGTCGGAGCAAGAATATACATTGAAAAAATTCCTGTATCTCATGAACTCAAGAAAACTGCCTCACATCTTGGAATTCCACCAATAAAATTAGCCCTATCAGGTGGAGAAGATTATGAGCTGCTATTTACTGCACCCGCCAGAAAAAAGGTTAAATCACTCCATATTGGAGAGATTACAGAATCAGAAAGGGTAATGATAGATAGTTCTGGCAAAAAAATGATATTTGCAGCAAAAGGTTATCAACACTTTGGCATTCAGAGATAGACTCAGAGAAATTCTAAGAATAAAAGAGACACCACACAGAATAGCACTGTCTTTTTCTACAGGTGTCTTTATAGGAATGTCTCCGTTTTTAGGTATACACACCATTCTCGGAGTAATCGTTGCGTGGATTTTTAGACTCAACACATTTGCTATAATTGCCGGAGTGTATGTTACAAATCCGTGGACTATTGTACCGATTTATACCTTTAGCACATGGGTAGGCGTACAGTGCCTTGGATTACAACAGATAATTCCAAAGATAGACTGGTCAACTATTACTTTCAGCAAATTTCTTAATGAACTTACTCCGCTTCTGATGCCCTTTATTTTTGGCACATTACTGATTGGCTTCCTTTCAAGCATCATCACCTATATCATCATCTACAAGGCAGTGAAAAAAGTACATTAATACCAGGCAGGTTTCGAGTTATACGATGAGAGAAAATAGAAAAAATCACGGCGATGTACTATAATATGACGTATTTTTAATTCAACACTATTTCAGGAGGGGACAGATGGTCAAGATTTACTACGATAAAGATGCAGATAAAAAAATCCTCAAGAGTAAAAAGATTGCTGTCATAGGCTACGGAAGCCAGGGACACGCCCACACAAATAATCTTAAAGAGAGCGGCCTGGATGTTATCGTTGGTGAGACCAAAGGGGCAAACTGGGAAAAGGCAGTAAAAGCAGGTTTTAAGGTCACGACATCTTCAGAGGCAGCAAAAAAGGCCGACGTGATAATGATGCTTGTACCAGATGAGTACATGGCGGATATATACAGAACAGAGATAGCTCCTCACATCAAAAAAGGTGCATATCTGGGATTTGCCCATGGCTTTAATATCCACTTCGGTCAGATTGTACCTCCAGATGATGTGAATGTCTTCATGGTCGCACCAAAGGGTCCTGGCCACCTTGTCAGGTCTGAATACTTAAAAGGTAGTGGTGTGCCCTGTCTGATTGCAATCCATCAGGATCCATCAAAGAATACAAAAAAGGTCGCACTTGCCTATGCATCTGCAATTGGCGGGGGAAGAGCAGGCGTCATAGAGACGACATTCAGGGAAGAGACTGAGACAGATTTATTTGGAGAACAGGTTGTTCTCTGCGGTGGTCTTACATCCCTTATACTAGCTGGCTATGAGACCCTTGTCGAGGCTGGTTATTCGCCAGAGATGGCATATTTTGAGTGTCTCCATGAGGTAAAATTGATTGTTGACCTCATCTACGAGGGCGGAATTTCTACTATGAGATATTCTATCAGCAACACTGCTCAGTATGGTGACCTGACACGAGGGCCGAGGATCATAACAAAAGAGACAAAGAAAGAGATGAAGAAGATACTGGAAGAGGTACAATCAGGTCAGTTTGCGAGGGAGTGGATTCTTGAGTGCAGGGCTAACAAGCCTGTATTCAATGCGCTGACAAAGAAGGGTGAAGAGCATCCTATAGAAGAAGTTGGGGCAAAACTCAGAGCTATGATGCCATGGCTCAAGAAAGGGAAACTCGTCGATAAATCAAAAGCGTGATTAAATTTGCTCCTGAGGGATACCCTTTTATTCTTGGTTCCCTTTTTATCACGGTTACAGACTCAATATTCTTAATCTGGAAGTGGGAATTAGGAAGTTATGATTTTTCTTTCTATTTTTTACTTCTCAATTCTTGCCTCTTTTTTGGATTAACGATATTTATGGCTTTTTTTTTCAGAGACCCGGAGAGAAAAATTCCGGAAGGCAATGGTATCTTTGTATCTCCTGCCGATGGGAAGGTAATACTCATAAGAGATATATTTGAAAAGGATCATCTAAAGGCTGATACAAAGGAAATAAGCATATTTATGTCTCCACTCGATGTACATGTGAACCGTGCACCGTGCGAAGGAAATGTAAGCGTTATAAAACATTCTCCAGGCCGATTCATGGCTGCGTATAAAGATGATGCTTCAATTAAAAATGAGAACATTGTTATGGTACTCAATGGAAAATATGGCGAAATCCTCATCCGCCAGGTCGCAGGATTTCTTGCACGGAGGGCTGTCTGCAGGGTATCTGAAGGCGATTTTCTTAAAATGGGCGAGAGATATGGAATGATAAAATTTGGTTCAAGGCTTGATATCTATCTGCCAAAGGATATTACGATTAAGGTTAATTTGGGTGATAAAGTAAAAGCAGGAGAAAGTGTAATAGGAGGAATAGAGTGATGAGTGAAGGACCCAAAGGAGCTATTCTCCAGAGAGACAAGAAAACATATGCGATTGTGCCAAGGATTCCAATGGGAATTTTGACCCCTGAAATTCTTGAGAATCTGGCAAAGGTTGCACGCAAGTATAAGGTTCGTATAATCAAGATAACCTCAGGACAGCGTATTGCACTTGTAGGAATCAAGCATCAGGACATTGACAACGCATGGAAAGACCTCGGAATGGAAGTTGGTCCTGCAGAAGGTTTATGCGTTCACTATGTGCAGGCATGTCCGGGTACTGAAACCTGTAAATTTGGCCAGAGGGACTCAATTGGCCTTGCAGCAAAGATTGAAAATATGTATGTGGGTAAAAAAGATTTCATACCTGCAAAGACAAAATTCGGCATTTCCGGGTGCAAGCTGAACTGTGGGGAAAGTTACGTAAGGGACATAGGTGCGTTTGCCACCCCTGATGGCTGGACTGTTGTTGTCGGAGGTAATTCCGGAGGAAGACCCCGTATCGGAGACGTTATTGCCGAAGATCTTTCAGAAGAAGATGCACTCGATTTAATAAAAAAGTGCCTTGATTATTATTCAAAAAACGCCAAGCCACGGGAAAGACTTCCGCGATTCATCCAGCGCATTGGTATAGAGGAATTCAGAAAAGCAGTGCTTTAATATTTAGTTCCTGCATAGTTCCTTAACTAACTGGAACAAAAATATCTCTTTTTTCTATTTATCTTCATTGTGAAAAGCTCTTAATTCTTGTTGATTGCGAATAAGCGTCATTCTGCTGCGAAGTTGAAGAATGACGTGTGAAGGACTAAGCCGCTGCGCCAGATATGGGGATTCGAATAATTCTCTTGGAATTTTTTTTATCGAAGTGGATATGGTGTATGGTGGATTTGCCTTCTTTTGATCTGGATGAGACTATCCTGAGATGAAAACA
>VGWZ01000014.1 GCA_016873595.1 Nitrospira sp. | reverse complement strand
AAGATGGACGAATACTGCAGCGTACCGAACTGACCTCTGAACAGGCTAATATATTGAAAAAGCTGAATTTTTCTCCGCCACCTAAGCTATACAGGATTGATTTGAAGGGTTAATTTCATAGTAACACGCCAAATTTTTGTCTTCACGCTAACAATTTGATTTTACATAGAAATTTCATTTCTGTTAACCTATGACTGTCGAACAGGGGAAAAAAGTGTGCTGTCTATTAGATGTGTTGATGTTTGTTTCATAGAATCATTTGTATAGCTTGATGATAATCTGGGCGGATTATGTCAGTCAAGGACATGACGACGAGATGGACACTCTCGTCCTTCAATTCCGCCATCTTCTGGCTATTGCCGATGATCACGGTCGTCATTGGTTTTTTAATATTCAATTAGAACCGTCCCTTTTATATTGTTTTGATTTTAATTCACTGCTCTTTTTGCAGAAAATGGCAAGGAACATCAAGAAAATGTACCTGTTTCTTTTATTTGTTCTTTCACTTATTTTAACCCTTTCCTTTAATTACTTTAATTAAATTTACTAATCCTCCAACTAAATCAGAAGTTTCTGGTAAATAAAACAATATTATTAAACTCAATACAAAAAATAAAGGTAAAGTTATTTTGTAATGAACCATAGCTGAATGTATCCAGAATTTTAAAGATAGAACTTCATCCTTCTCAGCCACAGAGTTTGCATTATCTCTTTGTTTCTTAATAAAGTTCTTAGACACCGACGCCCAAAAAACCAAAAGGATAACAACAACAACAAGATAAAGCGAGCAAAAACCAAGGGTTCGTAGATTTTTTGGTATTACTAAATTATACCTCCTGATTAAGCTCTCGTAATTACTATTAATATTATATCTAGGAAAATATTCTTCAAATGAGGAAATATCAGCAGGCTCAATCCAAGTAGTATTGCCTACATTATAAAATTTTCCATATTCACCAATGTTTATTGGTAAGTTTTTAAGCTCATTTGGCATTAAATCGCCCCTCAGAATTTCGATATCCACTGTAAAAGAAAGTTGATGATTCGTAAAATTAGAAATTATAGTAGCATCTTTCAAAACGTTGTTATCAAGAATTACCGGACTATTATGACAGAACACTACTAATTTCTCTGAAAACTTTTTTTTATGAATTTGAAGGAAAGTTAAAAAATCTGAATCACTTTTATCTAAAACTGTGTATATTATTAAGTTTGCCCTTTCATATAAGTCATTAACTTTATACTTTAATGCTTTAAAGTCCGAACCACTTTTTAGTTGTGGAATTGCTATAAATTCAGCATTCTTATATACCGCTCCAAAGGTCTCTTTGAAAAAATCCAAGAACTCCTTGTAGACGCAAAATACTATTTTTGAATTGACAGGACTTTTCGTCAAATTAAACTCATTTCTTTTATTGATCAAAACACTGGACTTTCTAATGATCTCCTTAACTAATTTTTCACCATCGTCAATGTTAGGATTACCAATTTTCTTTAAAAATTCTTGGCTTCGAGTCAGCGCTTCCCTGCCATAATATGCAATTCGATAAACAGGAAATTTATCCTTATTGTTCAAAACCGTTTCAACAGACTGCCCCATATCTTTAGCAAGACGAGCCTTCAATGAAATAATCTTTCTCAATGACTCTCTAAACTGTTTTTCTGCGGATGCATTTCCTTTAATATACTTAGCAAGGGAATTTTTAACGTCTTTCAAATCATTTAAAGTAAATTTTGATCTTTTATCGCACTCTGAAAAATTTGAAAAAACTAACAAGTCATGACCAGCGGTGAAAGCTTTTATTGCAATACTCGAAAAATTCTCTTTTGGATTTTCAAGTAAGTATCTCCTGATAGCGCCCATACTGCTCAAATCATCAGTGATAATAATTTGATCCTTAAAGCCCATTTTCTTGAGTTTTCCTGTAATAAATTCGGAGGAGAATGTCGCAATTTCATTTTTTCTCAACTCATCAATAACTATATGCGAGGACATAATGCCGTCGAGACTTTTTTTAAAATATAAGAAAGGTTTTATATCATCTTCTAACTGCTGTGTTGACCCTTCATATTTAGGTATCACATTATCATGAGGATTAGATTCAACTGAGCCATGACTTGGGAAATGTTTGGCAAAAATACTTATCCCTGATTCCTTCAGCCCTTTAATGAAATAAGAAGCTGTTGTTACAACCCCATGTGGAGTTGATGCAAAACATCTATCCTGCAGCGTACTTCTATTACCTTGCTTAATGTTATATGTGTCCAGAACCGGACCTAAAATAATATTTATTCCTATATTTTTAAGCTGAAGTCCTACTAGTCTCCCAATATAATTTATGTATTCTTTATTTCGTGTTGCACTGATCGCTAGGGCTGAAGGAGGTATTATTAAACCGCTACGGATTGATGAAACATTTGGACTCTCAAAGTCAGTTGCAACGAGAAGCGGCAAGGACAGCTTACCAGACAAGGCTTTATCCTGAATAGCATTATTGAACTCTATGATACTGCTTAAATACATATTGGGCGGATATTCTTTCCTATAAAAATAATTGTAATTATGGACTATAACTGACCCCACTCCAATATCAATAAGTATTTCATCGAGCTTTCTTACATCTTTGTAGTTGTTGAAATCAGCTGGCAAACCAACCATAAGAATTTGTCCTACGGCATCTTCAACAGAACTATTGTTGATATATTTTTCAATTAGTTTTGTCTCGCCTTTACTCAAGGAAGCGCCATGACATTCTAAAGAAAAGCATATAACTGTACAGGTTACAATGAGTAATTTTAGAAAAGTATTTTTATTGGATAGCTTTTCCATTAGCTACATGTTTTGCTTCAATTTTGAAAATCACGAATTGAGGTGGGTGATAGAAAATTAGTTTATTAATTAACAGAATAAAAGGGACGATTATTTTCATTCCCTTTCTTTCATTTTTCCTAAAAACAACAAGTATCAAGTCTCTACCCGCACTTTGTAAATCCGCAATTGTGACAGACGGCGCAGCCGCCTTCGTGCTCTATAGCGCCACCGCGTGGAATTTTTCATCAAGGCTTAATACTCCTCAGCCGTTGAAAATGCACAATATTATTCGACTCATTCTCAATCCATACACTACTTCCCCATGCAATTTCTTCAACAAATCTTCTGAACACGGCACGGGAAGGGAAAGCTGAAACGTAACTTACTTTAAATCCCAACTTTCTTGGCCCTTTTGTAAATTTATGCAATTGTTCAAGCCGAATTGAGTTTATGGGACCGCTGCTTGTCGCAACCTCAACGATAACAAGGTACGATTCAGGCTCTGAAAAAAGAATAACGTCGGGTAAAGATGCTGCGGTATCAATGGGAAGATTCAACCTTCTCATCAATGTTCGGTTCTGATACCCCTTTCTTGGAGCCGCATCGCCAAGATAAACCGTCTGAGGTTTATCTAAAAATGCCTGACCAAATATTGCAACAACAGATTTCTCAAGCAGATTATGTTCACCTGAACTCAGAGAAAATATTTGTTTATCACCGATTTGAACAGAAATCTCTTTGCCCTGAATTGCCCTTCGAACCTTCCGTCCCGTCAGTTTTGTCAGTTGTCTTTGCAGTTGCTTTATTAACCTGTTCCGTTCTTCAATATTTTCCTCTGAAAATAGACGAATAAAGACAGGATGAAGCCGGTAATATGTATTGGGGTCATTAGTGCTGAGTTGATGCCTGACCACTATGCCATAATTCATGAGAGGAGCAAGTGAAGTCTTTCTGTAAGCTTCGCGAGTATTTTCTGCAACTTTTTTACCTATTACATCCCTTGCAAAATTTAAGATGTCATGAATTCTTGCCCCTTCGCTAAGGTTTTTATGCCCTGATAACAGACCTTCTCTTCTGTTTCTATCAGTTAACGCCATTATACAGATAGCTGTTTGCTCAGTAATATATCGCTTTGGAAACCCTAATTTTCCAATAACGGCTTTAATTTCTTCAATTGTCACGTCGTCTCCTGTAACTAAGCGATCTTCTTATAAATTCAAGTTCTTTATCGCTTAATCCATAAGCCTTAGCAACCAATAAGTTTAGTTCTGTAAGTAACTTATTTTTCTTTTTATCTTCGATAGTTTTTTGAATCATATCTGCCATACCTGAGATTTTACTCTCATATCTACCAATCGGAATGGGCAGGAGATTTAGTTCTGTTGCTGAAACCTGTGTGTTTCCGTTCATGGCACGGAAAAAGAACTCCACGATTTCTGAATTCAGTACGCCAAGCATGAAATAAAGACTAACAGAAGATTTTCCTGCCACCAGTTGTATGATATTCAAATGGTTTTCTACAAAATAACCATTGTGCTCTTTTTTATAGAATCCTTCAGGCATGCAGGCCACAATACGTGAATGCTGTTCATCTGCTGTGACACGTTGAATCAGGATACTCGCCCCTTTAACCATAAGGTTTTCAGTTTCAGAATTGACCTTCAGAAAACAAGGTCTTGCAACTCCCATCCTGTTAAAGGAAAAAGTGAATTTCCCAACATCTGTAGCCCATATCAATGGCAGGGTATCATCCCCGGAATTTGTGGTCAACAAAGGCTTCACCCTATTCCAAACTATCTGTCCTGTTTTAGCTCTGCAGTTGATTTCATTGCTTGATAATAAAGGATGTTTCTTGATTATGCGATTAATAATGTTATACATCTCCTGAGAGTCAGCGATAAACCATATGGATGTTCCGTTAAGACGCTGAATTACTTTATCTCTGCCGACGCTGATAATATTTTGTGTTTCAATTTCTTTTAGGGAGTGAATGAAAGAAATATTAACCATTTTCTCACTGTCTTTGTTCCATTTAAGTGATAGAATCATGGTTCCGTGCAAGACATTTTCAAAAATCTTCTTTCGCTCAGAAATATAGACTATTTCCTTCACCGATGTTTTATCTTCTATAAATTCTCTCAGGTTCTTAAAATAAAGTCCTGAAAGCATGGACCTGGGAACTATAAAACCCAGCCTTCCGTCCTTTTTTAGCATCTCGATACCGGCATGAATAAAAAGACCATAAGCATTAGGATGACCATAGATCGATTTTGAGAAAATGTTTTTAAAACCTGCGTTTATTCCTTTTACTTTAAAATAAGGGGGATTACCCACAACAAAATCAAACTGATTCACCAGAGGCAAATTTAGCTTGTTGTAAAGCAATGCAGCACCCTCTCTTTCTGAGGCAAACAATTGCAGTGTATCTAAACAGTAAACAGACAACGGTTTTAATTTTTTAATACCATTTTTTGCTACAAATTCTAAAACAGCTGGAGCAAGAAGCATTGCAAGATTTAGTCTGGTAAAAAAACATGCCGTTGGGTCTATATCTACACCGCTAATGGCTGAAGTGACCATTGGATACCATTTGTAAATGGGTATTTTTGCCTTTTTAAGGGCATTCAGATAAATGCGCACTGATTCCACTAAAAAGGCACCTGAGCCACAGGCTGGATCTATTAATCTTTTAGTAATAATATCTTTAGAAGAAAAATATTCCACTGATTTGAGTATATATCTGACTATGTTTGCCGGTGTGGAATATTGGCCTAATTGTTTCCGCAGTTCGGTCGAGATGAGGTGTAGATAATCTATTATCTCGATTTCTTCTTTTCTATATTCGTCCAGTACAGTTTTTTCACTTATATGCCATATAGGGAACCCTTCGGAAGGGTCTTCATTTCTAAATAAGAGAATTTTGCATATTTCATCAATGAGGTGATTAGGGATACCAATGCCCAATTTATAATTTTCATGTTCAAAATAAGAAATAATGGCATTCAGTAATTTTTCTTCTAACGTTCTATTAATTAATGATAAAGGCATTCAGTGCTTAGTTTCTATTGTTATTCATTATAAGTTATTTTATTTTTGCTCTTGGTTTTAAACATCTGTATCAAGCTCTATTTGATCGCATTCTTTCCAGTCCTCCAAGGTACTTAATATTTCACCTTCATCTATAGGTAAATTTATAGCTTTTGAGCATGCCTCATCTTCATTCTCCGCTTCAATTTCATAACTACAATAACCTGAAAAATATCTTCTTACAATAAATTCCATTTTTATACCTTATCCGCATTTCGTAAACCCGCAATTGTGGCAAACGGCACAGCCTCATGTATCATGTCCTCTTTAATTCCTTCTCTATCCTCTAAACCAAAAAAAATTCATCAGAAATTAATCATGCTCCTTTAATAGCTTTTTCAAGTCTTCCTTTCATATATGCGTCTATCATTCTTTTGAACTGTGTTCTTGTTTTACACTTTTTCTTAAATTTATTCGCTATGGCTTTTAAAAAGATATCTTCTATATATTTAAAATCAAGATACTCGGTAATTGCTTTTTCGGTAAACCTGACTCTTACCTTTCTATTTCTGTCAAAAAGGACTCTCCCTGTTTTCAGTACTTGATATTTAAGAAAAGGCGGAGCTGTGTTTAAAATTACTATATCCACAGGCCGCATCGAAAATGAAGGTGACGCTGCGTAGTATTTTTTCTTGAGGAGTTCAAAGTCTTTTTTCTTCAATTTTGATTCATCAATAAGTACTGCAATATCAATATCGCTTTCTTTAGTTTTTCTCTCTTTAGGGTAACTCCCGAAAACATACAGGGCTGAGACCTCATCCAGAGCCTTAAAATAATGAATAATCCGTTTTATATCTTCGTCATTATTCAAATTCTTCTACCCGCACTTCGTAAACCCGCAATTATGGCAGAGTGCTTAATTTTCACAACCGCTCAATCTCGTCATTAATTAAATCCTGGAGATTCTCGGTGTGTACATGGAGGTGGGTTACTGACACGGTAAGTTCTGAGAGTATCGATGCAACTTGTTCAGCGGTTAAATCTTTTATTTCAAGATGCGAAATAAGCTTTAATGTGTCCTGGCATTCCTCAGAAAGTTCTTTTAGAAGCACCAAGAGTGTTCTGCTCAATGCTGTTTTTTCTACTGTCTTCATTTTCCTCTCCTCAGCCTTTTCTGTGTTTTTTCTATTGCATTTTTAAAAGCCAGAATTTCTTTCTCCCAATATTTAATGAGTCCTTCATCTGGATTGTATTTATCCTTTTCTCTATTTATCATTGCCTCATGTTCATCGATTCTTCTCTTTAAACTTTCTATTTGCCTGAGAAATTCCTTCTTTCCCATAGATTAATAGGCTATTCCTTGCAATGTCAACAAAACCTTAGCTCTACCCGCACTTCGTAAACCCGCAATTGTGACAGACAGCGCAGCCGCCTTCGTGTTCTATAGCGCCACCGCATTCAGGACATGCGCCCATGAGCATTATCACTTTATGTTCGTCTCCATTGCCCTTTCTCCCTTTTTCATGGTATCTCTCGAGGGACCTTGCAATGGCATCTGAGCAGGAAAGAATTCTCCCTCCGTCATACCATGCAGGTGAGTGGCAGGAAATCCCTTTCAACTGCTTAATGACCTCCTCTGGTTCTATATTAGACCTGAATGCAAGTGAGACAAGTCTCCCAATTGCCTCTGACTGGCTTGCGGCACAACCACCTGCTTTTCCCATAGAGGTGAAGAGTTCAAAGAGATGCCCTTCTTCATCTTCGTTGATGGTCACATATAGATTTCCACAGCCTGTTTTCATAAACCGTGTCGCGCCTTTCATCATATTCGGCCTTTTTCTCGGTACAATCTTTTGTCTCGACTCTGTAAGCTGCTCTGCCTTTGTGCCTTTTGTGAGTACCTGTTCATCTCTCGAGCCATCCCTGTAAACGGTGACCCCTTTACAGCCGAGCTTGTATGCGAGGAGATATACCTCTTCAACATCTTTTGGTGTTGCATTGTGGGGGAAATTCACTGTCTTTGAAACAGCATTATCAACGAATTTCTGGAATGCTGCCTGAATGGTAATATGTTCCATAGGTGTGATGTCATGGGCTGTTACAAAAACAGACTTGACATCAGCAGGTATCTCATCAAAATCCTGTATGGATCCTTTATCTGCAATCTTCTCCATAAGCTCTCTGCTCCAGAATCCACGGTCCTTTGCTAACTTTTCAAAGAAAGGATTTACTTCGATGAGCTTTGTTCCCTCCATCACGGTCTTCACATAGGAGACTGCAAAAAGAGGTTCTATACCTGATGAACAACTTGCGATTATCGAAAGGGTACCAGTTGGCGCAATAGTGGTGATGGTTGCATTCCTGAGCTTTATCTTGCCATCATAGATACTTTCTTCATAGTTTGGGAATACCCCTCGCTCTTGTGCGATCGCAATTGATGCGTTTTTGCCTTCCTGCTGGATGAATCCCATTACCTCCTCTGCACGTTTTACCGCACTTTCTGAGTTATAAGGGATACCGAGCTGTATAAGCATGTCTGCCCATCCCATGACACCAAGTCCAATCTTTCTGTTTGCCTTTGTCATCTCCTCAATTTTCTGGATAGGATATTTATTGATATCAATCACATTGTCAAGAAAACGTACTGCCTTCCATGTGATATCTTTCAATTTATTCCAGTCCACTTCTCTAAGTTCTGCCTTCACCATCCGTGCGAGATTTATAGAGCCAAGGTTACATGATTCATAAGGAAGAAGGGGTTGCTCACCACAGGGGTTTGTTGATTCTATTCGTCCTATGCGGGGAGTAGGGTTTGATTCATTCACTCTTTCGATAAAGACAATGCCCGGCTCTCCGTTCTTCCACGCATGTTCCACAATGAGATGGAATACATCTCTTGCCCTGAGGGAGTTTGCGACTTTTCCTGTACGGGGATTAATGAGGTCATAATGTTTGTCTTCTTCTACAGCGCGCATGAACTCATCGGTGATAGCTACGGAGATATTAAAGTTATTGAACTTTTTATTGTCATCCTTGCAGGTGATAAAGCTGAGTATATCGGGGTGGTCTACACGCAGGATGCCAATGTTCGCGCCCCTTCTTGTTCCGCCCTGCTTCACCGCCTCTGTGGCAGTATCAAAGACAGTCATGAAAGACACAGGTCCTGAGGAGACACCCTTTGTGGAGCCAACAATGTCTCCGTTTGGTCTTAACCTCGAAAAACTAAAACCTGTGCCACCACCTGATTTATGAATGATTGCTGTATTTTTTACCGCATCGAAAATAGACTCCATTGAGTCCTCAACCGGCAAGACAAAGCATGCACTCAGCTGTCCGAGCCTTCTTCCTGCGTTCATAAGTGTAGGGCTGTTCGGAAGAAAATCAAGAGACCCCGTCATCTTATAGAATTCCTCTTCACTATTCTGAACATCTCTCTCTGATTTGCCATAGTGTATATCTGCAGATGCAATTGCCTTTGCAACACGTCTGAAAAGTTCCTCGGGGGTTTCGACAACTTTTCCCTCTTCGTCCTTTTTCAGATACCTCTTCTCAAGGACTTTCAATGCATTTGGTGTAAGAGAAAAGCTATTAAGCATCTTCATAATAACCCTCTTGTAAAATCACATTTAAAAATTTTTGTTCCGTCACTCCATTTCTCCTTTGCCTTTCATGAACATGCTTTTATATCCACTGCGTCCCTGCATCAGCCTGATCTGTTTTTTCATCTCCTCTATCACATTTTCTCCCTCAATAGGGCACATCTTCGTGCACAAATGAGGGCATCTCGAACATGCAAGCCAATCCTCAAATCCCTTACAAATCTCCATTTACACCCCCGTTATAATATCAACAATTTGTGCTATAAAATCAATTTTCAGTAATTAAACCACAATATATTGTGGATGTCAAGGGAAAAGTAGAATTTTTCTAATTAGTTGATTTGAAAGAATTTTCTCAGTGAAATGGGTGTTGAGAGATTGTTAGTCAAAAATTGGATTGAAAAATAGGGAGGACATAGCATTTTCGCTCATTCTCATCCCCCGATATACATCGGGGTCTCTCTACGAGTCGTAGACCGAGGTAAATTCTTTCAAAGAAAGAATTTAAAACCGCTCAAATACCATGTCCTCCCTATTTCATTACTAATATTCTGAGAGAGGTCGGATTACGGTATAATTTCAGCAGAAAATCGATAAAGCTTTGCATTTCTCCATGCATCTTTTGGGAGTCCTGCTTTCATGCACAACTGCTCAAGAAACATATCTCTGTCCCATCCATGTTCCTTTGCAACCTGGGGGAGAAGAAGGCCACTCCGTTGTTCTTTTACAATATAAAGCCCATGTGTTCCTATCTCTATACGTCGTGTATCTTTTAATGGCTCGATTGCAGAAAGTATGGAGATTTCAATATCCATATCCTTGAGTTCTTCTTTATTCATCGGAAGGAACCTCGGATCACGTGAAGATGCAGAAATCGCATTACTGATAACTGCCTGGTAAAGAGGTTTCACAGGATGGATGTTTCCTATGCAGCCTCTTAAATTGCCATTCTTTTTTATGGTCACAAAGACCGCGCCATTCGCTTTGAGTCGTGGGTTTTTCATTTCGATCTCTAAGATTTTTTTGTTCATGACATAATCTACTATTGCTCTTCTTGCGAGAGAGAGAAGTTCATTTTTATCTTCTTTGGTAAGAGCTGTCTTATAAAGTCCCATTGCTGCATATCCCACAACACGGTCCCTATCATTGGTGATGTCCCCCGAATTCGCATATTTGTAAAGGAGACCATTGTTTGCACCGAGTCCTCTCGCAACAGCCATAGTGATGATGACCGCATATCCACCACACATCTCAGCATCTCTGCTCATTAAATATCCCTCTATATCTCCGATAGACATCCTCTCTATCGCATCTATCATCTTTCTGTCCATTGTCATTGCAGTGTTATAGTCATGAAAGTGTGAAAGGTCTGTGCTTGCAACAATGATTGTCTTTTCGTCTTCCCGGAGTATTTCTATAAGCCTTTCTGTCAGATATTCGAAAGATTTCTTTGTGAGGGTACCAGTAAGAATCGGCACTATCGTAAAATCCTTTACTACCTTCTGAAGAAAGGGCAGTTGCACCTCGAGTGAATGTTCCCTCTCAAAGGCATCCCGATAAAAACGTATATCTGCATTTTCATTGAGAAGAGCTCTTGCAATCTTTTCATTAACCTTCACATCTCCAAGAGGGGTCCTCATGCTTCCTTTTGCATACACAGATATACCGCTGAAGTTCTTATAATGGCTTGACCCTATCAGTATTACTGTTTTGATGTCTCTCCCTTCAAATTGTTTATAAGAATATGCGGCAACCTGCCCTGAGAATTTATAGCCTGCATGTGGAGAGACAAGTGCGATGAGTTTACCACTATAACTACTCCTGGATGCCTTTGAGAGAAAGTCGTCAACCATCTTTTTTAACGTATCTTTCTGGGCAGGGTAGAATGTTCCGGCAACAGATGGCTCTTTTATCTCACCACTGCACTCAATAAGAAAAGAGGTCAGGAGTAAGCAGACAGCAGTCAGGAAGATTTTTCTAAGACTCATTCTAATCTTTTCCAGAACATAGCCTCCTTTGGCTCCTGTTCAGCATTAACCTTTTTAGCGAAGAGGCTCACCATACCACCTAATAAAAAGAACCCGAGAAAGTCCCTTCTTGTCAATATACCAGAATCAGCAATATCTTGTGAGGGGTTGAGCGATAACATAGGTTTTTCATTTTTCTTTAGATTTATAATCATGTTAACTCCATACTCCTGCAATTGAAGTGCCGCAGAAGCGGCACTTCCCATTCGATATATTATTCTGTTTAACAACATACCCTGTCCTCTCTACGAGTATCTTTTTGCACTTCGGGCAAAATGTGCTTTCACTTTCATGTCGTATATTTCCGATATACACAAATTTTAAGCCCGCATCCATTGCAGCCTTTCTTGCTTCTGTAAGTGTCTCCAGAGGTGTGGGCGGTAAATTCGTTAACTTATAACTGGGGTAAAATCTTGAGAAGTGTATCGGAACATCCGGACCGAGGTTCTTCAGGATCCACCTGCACATCTCTTTAATATTTTTTATATCATCATTCAGCGTTGGTATGACAAGATTGGTGATCTCAAGCCACACACCCTCTTCCTTCAAGACCACAAGAGAATTGAGCACCGGCTTGAGACTCCCTCCGCATATCTTTCCATAAAAATCTTCTGTGAATGCCTTTAAATCAATATTTGCAGCGTCCATGTATTTTGATAATTTCCTGAGGGGTTTCTCTTTTATATAGCCACATGAATGCATCGTGTTCTTTATAGAGTATTTCCTCGCAATGAGTGCAGTGTCATACATATATTCATAAAAAACCGTTGGCTCTGTGTAGGTATACGAGATTGACCTGCACTTATAAAAAATTGCCTGCCTCACCACACTATCTGGAGGCAAATCATAGGTATCTGTATCCTCGGGCTTTGCCTGAGATATCTGCCAGTTCTGGCAGAACTTGCAACTGAGGACACATCCTGCAGTTGCGAGAGAAAACGCAGTTGTTGAGGGGAGAAAGTGAGAGAATGGTTTTTTCTCTATTGGGTCAACATGAACTGCACAGGGTTTACCATACACAAGGCTGAAAAGAACTCCATCCTTATTCATCCTTGCCCTGCACCTGCTCCGTTGATTATTCTCCAGAACACATTCATTCGGGCAGAGCTCACACTGAACCTTATTCGCCATAGCTTATTATAAAACTTCTATTCTTCCTTACTCCAGAGCATATGTATGATCATCACTTTACATAGGAATTGGGAAGGCTGGTGAAGAATTTTTATTAACGATAGATTATTTCCTAAATCCAACGATAAGCAGGATAGGATTGGCTTGAGCGACATCAGAGATTTTTCGGTAACAGTTCTTAGTGAATTGGAGCGGTCACAGCCTCGACTGTTTGAATCCCGAAAGCTTTTGGGATGAGTTTCGAGGCTGTAGCAGAGAGAGCTTAGAACTGTCTAAAAATATCGTAGGAGCGAAAGTCACTCATGCTTATTACGAACATTATTTATTTCACACTCAAAATCATTGCTGCTGAGATTGCTTTTATCCCAACTACAAACAAAAGTGCATGAGAAATTCCGAATAAGGGGATGAGTATTATCGAGGGGATAACTGCTCCTAAAAATGACCCTATGAGGTCAAGCCCATAAAGCTTTCCCGCCACATTGGGTTCACCCATGCATTGATTTGCCACGCTAAATTGACCACCTGTTATTGTGCCTGCTAAAAAACTTAATAGATAAAAGAGGGTTTCTGCCCTGAAAAAGAGAGGCGACGCAAGAGCAAGAACAATGGTCATTATTTCTAAGTAAAAGAGTATCCTTAAAGGCTCTTTAATTTTTCTCACCAGGTATGCACCTGTGCCCAGTCCAATCATAAATGTTGCGATAAGTATCCCCATCATCTCATATATATAGCCGTACACAGACTGATATGCAAGGATTACGGCAAGAGTGAATAAAATGCCTGAAAATCCAGTGGTGAAGATAGAATAGTAGATGACCCGCCTCTTCTTTCTGAATGTGAAGAACGCAATACATAGAAGAGCAATAATTAAAAGAGAAATGATATGCCATTGCTTGATTTCAAGGAGATAGTGTAGTACCCTTCCTCCGTGAACCTCTGCCCAAAGCATAAGATTGTAAAGATAGGCTGATGGTTGAAGGTCTGTATTGATAAATTTTATATCACTAAGTCTTTTTCTCACATAATCTACATTCAGTGGAGAAAAGGCATCGCGGAAGAAATATTGATGAAAATGCTTAGTATGTATGTTCCTCTCTATAAACCTGTTTTTAAGAGTTGTAGTGTTTGTATTTATCGGTGTATCTGATGCAAAGAGGCCACCATATTCCTGTGCGGTTACTTCAACATGTCTGAATACCAACCTGAGCGAATTGAAGATAGCGCCACTTGCTGTCTGCATTCTTCTCCCGATATACCCTGTTGATTGAGGTATGGTTATCGCCAGTATCCCACCCTCTTGTAACACAGTCTTTGCCTCCAGGAAAAAATTAGAAGTATAGAACCTGTTGATGCTCGCTGTAGAGGGCTGCGGAAGACTCAGGACGATAAGGTCGTATGTAGGTTTCTTTAATTTTTTTATGAATCTCCGTCCATCCTCAACAATTATTTTCACCCTCTGATCTGTTGTTATATTTCTGCTCTCATCTGCATCAAGAAGCCCTAAAGAGACCTCGACCATCTTTGGGTCAATTTCTATAAAATCAATTTTACTCACAGGATATTTCAGATACTCTTTCAGGGTTCCGGGTGAACCTCCGATAACAAGTATCTTTGATGGTGAGGGGTGGAGAGCCATCGGTAAATGCGTCCTTAATTCTTCAGTTGGGAGATCTGGATAGGTAAAGACCAGATTGCCGTTCATGTAGATACTTGATTGTTCTTTGACTTTAACAGCGGTAATCTCTCCGTATTTAGACTCTACTGTCTGAGAAGGCTCTATTCCATGCCAGGGGAGAGATAGTGCGATCTTATGAAAGCCGATATATAAGGATAACGGTATGATAAAAAGGAGGATAACGATTTTTTTTCTTGAGATATAAGCAGCCATGAAGATGTTTATCAAGGCAAGCGATAAACATAATTCCATGGCATCTATTCTTTCCGAGATAATAAATGTAAATAAAATACCTCCAATAAATGCGCCGACTGCCTCAAGACCATAGACTCTTCCTGCAGCATCACGCTCGCCTGAATATAAAACAGCTAAAGGGAATTGTATACCTATAAAAAGACACAATGGGAAAAGCGAGATACCAGTTGAGAAAATAGTAGAAAACAGAGAAACAGTTTCACCAGGATATAAAGAAAGGGCTGGTCTTATTGCTTTAACAATCAGAGCAGTAGACAGTGCGAGAACAGCAATGAAGATAAAAGAAAGTGTAAATGCATTCTTGATTCGTACACGCCCTCCTAAGTAACTTCCGAGTCCTACCCAGATGAGCCAGAAGGAGAGTGTTATCCCTATATCAAGCTCATTCCCTGAGAATGTTGAAAGAAGGAGCCGCAGGGCTGTTATCTGGAGAAGCATTGACGTCAGCCCCATTATGATAAAAGGTATGAATTTATTAAGATGTCCCATCTTTAATCCTTGCTTTTCTATTATCAATAAAAGTTTATCCCAAATCCAGCAATTACAGGTGTTATTACGAGCGAAGAGAAGCAATCTTCCATATGGAATGAGATTGCCGCGGTCGAAACGACCTCGCAATGACAATGCATATATTGACTGGGAGTCCTTATCGAAAGAAGATAAAGGCAGGGAGAGGAATAATCATAGTAGAGGAATCTATACCGTAATAATGCCCTTCAGATATGCCCATCTTCCGTCAAGTCACAAGGTTAAGGCTGTGGGGGTGTTGGATGAGGTTGCCTAAACTGAAATTTTATCAGTTCATTTAGGAAACTGTCCATCTCTGTAATACTAAAAATCTTAGCTGTTTCGGTTGGTAAGTTGATATTTCTCAGCCTGCGAGCCCACTTTTTGTCTAAAACAACAAAATCAGTATAGGCAGTGCTAACTACGCTATGAAGATAATCAACGCTATCTGATTCATTGAAAGTTTCATTAGAGATTATACATTCCTTCATAAGTCTATAGTGAATGTATTGTGTATGAGGAGGATAAGATGGACAATTAACAAAATACAGATCATTTTGTTTGATGGATTTTGGATTTTTCTTGTAATAGTTACGAGCTTTATGAATTAACGCTTGAATATCTTTCTTCCAAGTCTTATGCATTCTTTTCCATCTATCACCACTTGAAGGATTATTTTCAAACTCCTGCAAGATAATCCCAATATTAATTGGAGATAAGCCATCCCAAGTTCTGATAGTTTCTTGAATGAACGCCATATCAATTTGAGGATATTCTTTCCATGGCCTTGATTTTTGTTCCTTCTGCATAACAACTCCTACATCTATTTCCATAAGCACGAAGTTAGCCCCAAAAGATTCCAAGTAAATCTTAGCTGTTGAATAGGTATTACCCAATCCCAGAGAAGAAAGTTCAAGCAAATGCGCCCAAGTCCAGCACAGCGTGCCATTTTTTTCTAAAATAGTATCTCTTACTTTTTGACCTATCGCATCATTCTTACTAAGTTCAATAATCACACAATAATCCAGGTAAACGATAGGAGGCGTGATTTCAACATCAATAGCGAGAGGATAAGAGGATGTGGTACTAAGCTTAATCATGTTTCATTATACACCAGATGCTCTTAGTGGCTCTATATAGACTTATAAAGCATTAGGGTCATTCGTGACATTGATCTTTCCTGAGATACCTCTACTTTGCAATAAGCCATCAGATTAAAGCCTTGCAGTGTTGGATAACGCCCTTGAAGGATGTCTTGAAAAATGTGTTCCATCTGATTATGATAGCGCTAGGTGGAATGTTTGCAATATTACTGAGGTATTATGGCTGTCATATTTGAAGGGAAAAATTGGTTTATACATAAAGAAGGGATAACCCAAGAGGGTAGATATATTGCATGGAGTAATGTGAAGAGTCTCTATATCGGTGGGATGAAGGGCAGACTAAACTTTATTTATCCAGCAGGAGAAAAGTGGGAATTAACAATAGTTGATTTTTCTAATAATACAATCAATATCAAACAGTCAGCTTTTTTAAAAATGCGTGCTGAAAAGAAAAATGAGTTTTTTGAAACTTATAAATTTATTTTGAGTCAAATATCTGAACAGCAATGGTCTCACTTCCAACAAAAACTGAGGAACAATG